>CATJPU010000001.1 GCA_949742505.1 uncultured Lachnospiraceae bacterium
CAGTTTCGACAAACTTACATACCATTTTAGCAAACTTTGTTCCTTAAGTATTTTAAAGAGCTTTTCCTCATCTGACAACCCGTTCTACATAAAACGCCATTTATCGTCAATGTATGGCCATTCGGCCGTTTCACAAAGCAGACTTTGTGAAACAGATGCCGTATAATGCCATTATATGTAAAAATATGGTAAATTTTAACCCAAATTATATATCCCGATTCCCGTTTCATATTGTCTACTATTTGTTACAAATTTCTTCGTTTTTTCTCAATTGTTCGAGGCACCTTCGATAAAATGTAGAGTGGCTCATATTTAATCTGTCGGCCGCCTTACGCGTTGATATTTCCCTCCGCCTCCACATTTCAAAATACTCGTCAAACTCATCTGGCATTTTTAATTTCTGACTGCCGAACTTTACTCCTTTTGCCTTTGCGATTGCAATTCCTTCCGCCTGCCGCTGTTTGATAAATGAGCGTTCCGTTTCCGCCACATAGGCTAAAATCTGCAGAACCAAATCAGAAATAAAAACCCCTGTCAAATCTTCATGGGAAGAATTCGTATTTAACAAAGGCATATCAATAACCTGAATGTTCGCGCCGATTTCTTTTGTAATATTTCTCCATTGCTCTAGTATTTCTCCATAATTGCGTCCGAGCCTGTCGATACTCTTAATAATCAGCACGTCTCCCCGCCTCAATTCCGTCAAAAGCTTCTGATACTGCGGGCGAAAAAAATTTTTCCCTGAAATTTGATCGAAATATATATTCTCTTTTGGGATCTCATATGTTTGCAACGCGCTGATTTGTCTCTCAGGATTTTGTTCTTTCGTAGAAACACGTACATAACCATATTTTACCATTTGTATTCTCCTCCTTTATCATCTCCTGACGAAATTTGGCACTACATCACATTTATTATACCTTGTGAAACGGCCGAATGGCCATAATGGGGTGCCTGAAGGGCATGCCGCAGGTTACAGGTTAGGGTTAGAACAAGAAAAAAAAGATGCTCAGGTCGCCCTGAGCA
>CATJPU010000002.1 GCA_949742505.1 uncultured Lachnospiraceae bacterium
GAAGCAAGATATTGAGGCTGTTGTGGCGGCTGCCGGGAAATCGCTGGTCAAAGTGATTATTGAGACCTGCCTGCTTACGGATGAGGAGAAGGTGAAGGCATGTACGGTGGCAAAACTTGCAGGCGCAGATTTTGTAAAGACTTCTACAGGATTCTCGACGGGAGGAGCGACCGTAGAGGATATCCGGCTGATGCGCCAGACTGTGGGCCCGGATATGGGAGTAAAGGCTTCTGGAGGCGTTCGGGATTATGAGACGGCAAAAGCTATGATTGACGCGGGGGCGACAAGGATTGGGACAAGCAGCGCCAGAGGAATCCTTGCCGGGGCGCCTGGTATGAGTTCCTAGGAGGCATGCAGATGCCTCCGGTACTGCTCAATCTGTCCTTTAAACAGCGTGATTGCGTCTGTAGCGTTACCGTTCTTAATATAATCAGTAGTCTGTACCAGTGAAGCATAGGTAGCTTCCCGGCCGATAAATTCACAGTAATCGGCCCAGGCAGAGATAGAAGCGTCAAAGAATGCATTCATAACCAGAGGGGAAATGCAGTTGCCGCTTAGTACGACAAGTGTTCGGCGGTAGAGGAACAGCGTCTCGGCAAAGATTTTGATACTTTTATCCATGGCATGGCACATGGTTTCCTCTAGCTGCGTCAGTTTCTGAATGTCTTCAGCGGTATGACTGGCAGCGAGCAGTTCGATTGCCGGGCATTCCAGATAAATGCGCATATCCAGAAGGCTGCTAATCATTTTTTTATCCGGCATGCCGCCGCGGAAGCGAATAATGGCGAGAAGAGTATCAAGGTTGCCGGTGCTGGCGTAATCGGCAACATAGACGCCCTGCCTTGAAATAACGTCGAGAAATCCCATGCGGGCCAGTTCGCGGATGCCCTCATGAACGATGGTTTTGCTGATGCTCATGGCATCGGCAATTTCACGTTCAGTGGGGAGTTTGTCACCGGGTTTCAGTTCGCCGGACAGAATCATTTCTTCTATCTGAGCAAGGAACATATCTTTACTTGAGAGAGTATTA
>CATJPU010000003.1 GCA_949742505.1 uncultured Lachnospiraceae bacterium
TACATTGAACCGCTCCGTCAGACTGTGTACGGAACAATACTGGTTCTTTTCGATTTCATCGTAAATCGCTTCCCGGCGAAGACTTCTTTTGTTAAGCTTCTCTGCCATATTTCCTCACTTCATTCACTTGTTTTATTTATCTTTGACTATACTTTAATTAAATTTTTGCATATTTTCAACCATGATATTCTAATTTTTAACGAAAAACACCCTATTTCCACTTATTTTTTGACCGTTTTTTATATAATATGAATGATTTCATTTATTTTTCTAAATTTACTTCAAAATCCTTCCTGCTATTCTTATCCGGCTGCTTTTTATCCTCTGAATTCCAGAATTTGCAACATTTGTTTTTTGTAAGGTTCACTGTTTCGTATACTGATAAATATGATGGAATGTTCCGATTGGAACGGTAAAAAGAAAATGAATATAGAAAAACCACCTGCTTCAAAAACAGGTGGTTTATTCGCTGCTGGATGATGAAAAGTCCTTTCTGATTATGAACCAGAATGGCGCTTCGATTTCAGGGCATCCTGCAAGACTTGCGAAAAGTTATTGTTATGCTCTAATCATTTTAATGATGGAATAACCGGATTCCGGTAAATGCCATTACCATTCCATATTTATTACAGGTTTCAATGACATTATCATCTCTCACAGAACCTCCCGGCTGCGCGATATATTTCACACCGCTCTTATGCGCCCGCTCGATATTATCGCCAAACGGGAAGAAGGCGTCTGACCCCAACGCCACGCCGGACATCCGGTCTAACCATGCTCGCTTCTCTTCTCTGGTAAACACTGACGGCTTCTCTTTGAATGTATTCGGCCACGCCTCGTCATTTAACACATCCATATATTCCTCGCCGATATAAAGGTCGATGGCATTATCCCGGTCAGCCCTTCGGATATCGTCTTTGAACGGAAGATTCAGCACCTTCGGATTCTGTCTCAGCCACCAATTATCTGCCTTCTGCCCGGCAAGTCTGGTGCAGTGAATCCTTGACTGCTGCCCTGCGCCGATACCGATTGCCTGCCCGTCTTTCACATAGCATACGGAA
>CATJPU010000004.1 GCA_949742505.1 uncultured Lachnospiraceae bacterium
CTTATAGCGTGATATATCGTATAATAGAGCAAAGGGAGGGATGAAGGCATGAATAAACGAACAAAGCTGTGGATACAATTGATTACCGGGATTATCCTGCTGCTTTTCATGTTCTGGATTCCCGAATTTGCAGCGCTTGTCTTTGTAGGGCTGGTTGTTTGGTATATCGGAAAGAAGCTGTGGAATGTTCCGGTTGGAACGATAAAGAGAAAAAGAAAATAAGATAATAGAAACCGTCTGTTGATGTAGGTGGTATTTAAGTGTTATTACATAAAAAGGTTTAGAAAGAGAGCTTGGAAACAGGCTCTCTTTTTTGCGCCGGCGCAAAATTCGGAAGGAAAGGAAGGTGAAAAGATGGCGGCGAAGAAAATAGGAGCGCTTATAACGTTGGATGGCGAGAAAGAATTTAAGCAGGATGTTACAAGCTGCAATAAAGCATTATCTTCCATGAAGTCAGAACTGAAACTGGTAGAGGCTCAGTGCGAAGGGCAGCAGAACTCCCTGGAATCCCTGACTAAGAAACATGAAGTCTTGGCTAAAATTCTGGATGAACAGAAGAATAAGGAAGAGGAAGTCAGGAAAGGCCTGAACCATGCCAAAGAAAGTTATGAAAAGGTTGCTGACGGACTGGCTGCCCTGACGAAAGAACAGGATGTTCACCAAAGAAAAATTGAAGGATTAAAAGAAGAATATAAGACTGCATCGGAGCGAATGGAAGCAATGGCGAAGGCTGGGAACGCTTCTGAACGGTCTATGAAAAAGCAAGAAGCTATTATCAATGCCTTGTCCGAAGAATTGAAGCAGGAAGAGAATGCCCTGAAGGATGTCAATACTGCTATAGCAAAAGGAGAGAAAACCTATCAGTCGGCAGGAAATCGGGTAAGAGACTGGGAAACCAAGCTTAATACAGCGGAGGCGCAGACAATTAGGGCTACAGCGGCAGTGAACCGGAATGCGGCCTATATGGAAGAGGCTAGGCATGCTACAGATAAATGTGCTACGTCGATTGATGAATTTGGAAGAGAAATTCAGCAGGCAGAGAAAGTAACGGTTGACTTTGGTACGATTGTAAAA
>CATJPU010000005.1 GCA_949742505.1 uncultured Lachnospiraceae bacterium
CATGGATATCTCAGACTTCGAAGGATTATCCTTAATCAAACAGGCTTATAAGGATATCGACAAGAATCTGGAATTTGTTCCTACAGAAGGCGTATTTGCCGTTCCTTACGTAGCAAATGCAGCAGGCGTTCTGTACAACAGGAAAATGTTCAAGGATAACGACTGGGAGATCCCTACCACCTGGGATGAATTCATGGATTTGTGCGAAACCATTGAAAAATCAGGCCAGCAGCCCCTGTACTTCGGTTTCAAGGACGTATGGACCTGCCTGGCTCCATGGAACGCGCTTGCCTGCGACCTTGCGCCTGCAGACGTATGCCGCCAGGTAAATAAGGGCGAGACCAAGTTCATTGATGAGTACGGCGAAGTAGCCGAAAAGATGTTAGAGCTTCTCGAACATGCACAGAACGACCCATTTGCTTACAACTACAATGATGCGTGTACCGCATTTGCAAACGGCGAGTCTGCAATGTACACCATTGGTAGTTATGCAGTTCCTCAGATTCAGTCTGTAAATCCTGACATGGATATCGATTCCTTCGTTATGCCGGGATGCGACAGTGCAGAGGACAACGTACTAAATTCCGGCGTTGACCTTCAGTTCTGCGTCACAAACGACTGTAATAACAAAGAAGCTGCTTATGAAGTATTAAGCTTCCTGTTAGAGGATTCCACCATTCAGACTTACCTTGACGACCAGAACGCCGTTCCATGTAAGGATAAAGAATTTGAACTTTCACCGGCGCTTGACGGCATGCTCTACTACATCAATGAAGGTAAGATGACTGACTATCAGGATCACTACTATCCTTCCGAGATGGCGGTAGACGCACAGATTCAGACCTTCCTGATCGACGGAAACGTAGAGAAATTCCTGAACAAGTTCGATACCGACTGGCTGCGGTACAACCGCGATATCATCCGTAAAGTACAGGAATATGAAGCAGGAGGGAATAAATAATGAATAAAAAACTTAGCAGAAATCAAACCTTTTTGTTAATTACCATTCCGGTCCTGGCGCTGTTCTTCTGTTTTAATACGCTGCCGCTGATTAAGGGCCTGATGTACAGCTTCACCAACTTCCGCGGATTCGGAAG
>CATJPU010000006.1 GCA_949742505.1 uncultured Lachnospiraceae bacterium
AAAAATTCAGGCATTAGCAGACGCAGCTAGAGAAGCTGGTTTGAATTTCTAGAAGGAGGAGCACACATGAAACAAGAACGTATTGATGCTGGTTCATTGGAATTAACAGAAAAAGTAGTATCAATTAAGCGTGTTACCAAAGTTGTTAAGGGTGGCCGGAACATGAGATTCACAGCTTTAGTAGTTGTTGGCGATGGGAACGGTCATGTTGGTGCAGGCTTAGGAAAGGCAACTGAAATCCCGGAAGCAATTCGTAAAGGAAAAGAGGATGCTGCAAAGAAACTGATTACTGTTGCATTGGATGAGAATGGAAGTATCACACACGATTTAATTGGTAAGTTCGGAAGCGCTTCCGTATTACTGAAGAAGGCACCAGACGGTACTGGAGTGATTGCCGGAGGCCCGGCGCGTGCCGTTATTGAGATGGCAGGTATCAAGAACATCCGTACAAAATCTCTTGGTTCCAACAATAAGCAGAACGTTGTTCTGGCTACCATTGAAGGATTGAAAGAGGTTAAGACTCCAGAAGAAGTGGCTAAGCTTCGTGGTAAATCCATCGAAGAAATCTTAGGCTAGAGGGAGGTAGAACCGAGATGGCAAATTTAAAAATCACATTAGTAAAATCTACAATCGGCGCGGTACCGAAGCATAAGAAGACTGTAGAGGCGCTTGGTCTGAAAAAGACAGGCAGAACTGTCGTGCTTCCGGACAATGCGGCTACAAGAGGAATGGTGAAACAGGTTCAGCATTTGGTAAAAGTAGAAGAAGCGTAATTAAATTTTGAATAAGGAGGTGTAACAATGGACTTATCTAATTTAAGACCTGCTGACGGAGCAAAGCAGAGCAATAATTTCAGAAGAGGACGCGGACACGGTTCTGGAAATGGTAAGACTGCCGGTAAGGGTCATAAAGGTCAGAAGGCTCGTTCAGGCGGTACAAGACCAGGCTTTGAAGGCGGACAGATGCCGTTATACAGAAGAATTCCAAAGAGAGGCTTCACAAATAGAAATTCCAAAACAATCGTGGGAATTAATGTAAGCGCTTTAGAGGCATTTGACAACGATGCAGTTGTTTCTGTAGAAAAATTGATCGAGGCC
>CATJPU010000007.1 GCA_949742505.1 uncultured Lachnospiraceae bacterium
CACGACAAACGCATGAGTAAATAAATTGTAAACAAAAGTACCCATTATCTGTTATAATGAAAATAAAAATGGAGATATGGATATGGAGCAGTTACTGGAATGGATGGAAATCATAGAGGATAACCGGCAGCATAGAAAAGTACGGCACAATATAAAGGATATTCTTATCATTGTACTCTTTGCCACACTTGCCAACGCAGACACATGGGAACAGATTGCCGATTTTGCCCTGTGGAATGAAGACTACCTTAGACAGTATATCGAATTAAAAAACGGCGTACCATCCCATGATACTATACAACGCGTCATGGGGATGATACGGCCTGAAAATTTACAACAGCTTCAACTCAAATGGCAGGAGATGTTAGACAGTAACGAAGGTGAGAAACTAAAAAAGATAATCTGTGTGGATGGGAAAACGATGCGTTCTAATAAGAGGAAGAACACAAAACCATGCCACATTGTTTCTGCATGGAGCAGAGAAGACGGATACTGCCTGGGACAGCAAGCAGTGGAGGAGAAAAGTAATGAGATTACGGCGATACCCAAAGTGCTGGAAAGTATAGAGATAAAGGGGCAGGTTGTAACGATAGATGCAATGGGGACACAGACAGCAATAGTGGAGACAATACGGAAGAGGCGTGCAGATTATGTATTGGCAGTAAAAGGGAACCAGGGGAAACTGGAAACAGATATACGTCTGTATTTTGAAGACGCGAAAGTATGTGAAGAGTTGAAAAAAGGGAGAGGGTATAAGAAGACCGTAGAGAAAGCCCATGGACAGACAGAGATAAGAGAATATTACCAGACAGGGGATGTGAGCTGGATGGATGAAAGAGGAAAATGGAAAGGGCTCAAGAGCATAGGGATGGAAAAGAAGACGCTCCGAAAAGGAGAAGAAGAGAAAGAAGAATATAGATATTATATTAGCAGCCTTGGAGAAGATATTGAACTGTTCAGTCGGGCAGTAAGGGGACACTGGGCAGTGGAAAGTATGCACTGGCACCTGGATGTGACATTTAAGGAAGATACAAATACCACACTGGATAAGATAGCGGCCCAAAACCAGAATATCATCCGTAAGTGGTGCTTAAGCATGCTGAAGTTGATAGAAATACGGGGAACGAAAATGTCACTGAGAAGGAAACGATTTAATA
>CATJPU010000008.1 GCA_949742505.1 uncultured Lachnospiraceae bacterium
TAGACCCCGTATACACTTTAAAATTTATATTTATTATACCATTTTTTACTTCCAAAATAAACCTTTTTCAACTAACTCTGGAAAGATTCTAAAAATCCTTGACATTTATCAAAAAACATACTAGAATATTCTAGCGTGCATGGAAATGCATTGTTTTTGTGCACGTAGAGACACATTGAGAGATTAACCAGTAACTTATTTTATTGTAGGAGGTGAAAAGAAATGCCAACATTTAACCAGTTAGTTAGAAAAGGACGTCAGACTTATGCGAAGAAGTCTACAGCTCCGGCACTTCAGAAAGGGTACAATTCTTTGAGAAAAAGAGCGACCGACACATCTGCTCCGCAGAAGAGAGGCGTATGTACCGCAGTTAAGACAGCTACGCCGAAGAAGCCTAACTCAGCGCTTCGTAAGATTGCCAGAGTTCGTCTTTCTAACGGAATTGAGGTAACAAGCTATATTCCGGGAGAAGGTCACAACCTTCAGGAGCATAGCGTTGTTCTGATTCGTGGCGGACGTGTGAAGGACCTGCCGGGTACCAGATATCATATTGTCAGAGGTACGCTGGATACAGCAGGCGTTGCTAAGAGACGTCAGGCTCGTTCCAAATACGGTGCAAAGAGACCAAAAGACGCTAAAAAGTAAGCTTTTAACGAATACATGCTTTTGCGCAGTATAAGTGATAGAGATTACTTTGTTCTTCAGAAACAAAAGTGATGAAGGACTTCATTATGAATGGAATATTCACAAACAGAACTATGATGAAGTAAGTTACAGGGTTTAGATATGCTTCCGCGGATAGACAATGCGTATCTGACGGAGAGCAGCTCATTTGAAGAGGTATGCCCTGTGCACTACACAGTATCATTAGAACGACACATGTGAGTACCGATGAATTAAATGTTTTGCAGAAGCGTCTGCTTTTGCAGAATCAGAATGTTTAAGGAGGGAAGAACCGTGCCACGTAAAGGACATACTCAAAAAAGAGATATTTTGGCGGACCCGTTGTACAATAACAAAGTGGTTACCAAGCTTATCAATAACATTATGTTAGACGGTAAGAAAGGCGTAGCTCAGAAGATTGTATACGGAGCATTCGCAAGAGTTGAAGAGAAGAGCGGCAAGCCGGCTATCGAGGTATTCGAGGAGGCTATGAACAA
>CATJPU010000009.1 GCA_949742505.1 uncultured Lachnospiraceae bacterium
CAGTTGATACATGGTGAATGAATAAATCAGGATGAAGGAAAGCAGAATGAAATCAGGAGGGAGATACATATGTTTGCAGACTATCATGTACATACGGAGTACAGCGATGATTCGGTATATTCTATGGAAGAGGTAGTGAAGGATGCGATTGCCATGGGAATGGATGAAATCTGTTTTACGGATCACGTGGATTATGGAATTAAAGAGGACTGGGGGTCGGGAAATTCGATTCGGTACAGGGGGAATGAACCTTTGGCAAATGTGGATTATCCCAGATATTTTGCCGCAATCAGAAGGCTGCGGCAAAGATACGGCGGAGAGATAACTATCCGTCAGGGATTGGAATTCGGGATACAGACGCATACCATTGCCAAGTATGAGGAACTGACGGAGAACTATCCGTTGGATTTTGTGATTCTTTCGATTCATCAGGTGGAAGATAAAGAGTTCTGGACGCAGGATTTTCAGAAAGGGAGAAGTCAGGAAGAATACAATGAGCGCTATTATGAGGAGATGCTGCAGGTTGTAAAAGCACTGCCGGATACGACTCCTTCTAAGGATATACTGAAGCTGTACCGGAAGCTGGGCGGAGAGATCATTACGATTGGCAGCGACAGCCATAAACATGTGCATCTTGGAATGTATATTAATGAAGGGAAAGAACTTTTAAAGAGTCTGGGATTTCGCTATTTCTGTACGTATGATTCTATGAAGCCGGTATTTCATAAGCTGTAAATCGTTTTTTGGCTAATTTGGGGGAAGGTTGGCAGTCCCCGGATATTCTTTAAAATGCTTATATATTATAATTTTTTCGATTTCGATGCCGATATAAAATAAAAGGTGAATCGGCAAAAGTTAAACTTAAGAAAGCGAGAATAATAATATGAGGATTCAAGGAAATCAGAATTTGAATATGGCAGTGTTAAGAATCAATCAGTCCCAGAATGGACGGCAGGCAAAAGGGGGAAATTTGGCAGGAATTCCACGCCCTGAGAACAGGGATAAGGTGACAATCTCTCTGTTCGGACAGCCGGGCGGGCTCCTGAAAAGCCTGATGAGTCAGAAGCAGTCATTGATGGAGCGGAAAAACAGCCTGTTAACTTCGGCCATGGAAAATGGAAAGAGCAGGGAATCCATTCAGAGTATGTTAGATTCCTATGAGGAGAAGATAAAGACCCTTGA
>CATJPU010000010.1 GCA_949742505.1 uncultured Lachnospiraceae bacterium
TGGAAGAGAAATTCAGCAGGCAGAGAAAGTAACGGTTGACTTTGGTACGATTGTAAAAACCAACTTAGGGAATACTGTGGTGAATGCAGTGAAAGACACTGTAAAATCTGCTGCTGAGTCTATGCTGAGTCTGGAGGGCGCGCAAAGGCAGTTTCAGGCCAGTACCGGAGCATCTACGGTCGAAATGAAGAAATACAAGACCGTCATGGATGAACTTCACAGTAATAATTACGGCGAAGATATTCAGGACGTGGCACAGTCTATGGCCATGGTGAAGCAGTATACAGGAGAGCTGGACTCTTCCAAACTGAAAGAAATGACGGAAAACGGCCTCGCGATGCGGGACGTCTTCGGAATAGACCTTAGCGAGACAATCCGCGGCGTGGATGCTATGGTAGACAATATGGGCGTGACCTCGCAGGAGGCTTTTGATTTGATGGCAAAAGGCGCGCAGCGGGGGTTGAATAAATCCGGGGAACTGGCGGATAACATTGCAGAATATGGTTCCCTGTGGTCGCAGGCCGGGTTCAGCGCACAGGAAATGTTTGCGATTATGGAGAATGGTCTGGATTCTGGCGCCTACAATCTGGATAAAGTGAATGACTTTGTAAAAGAATTTGGAAATTCCCTTGCAGACGGCCGGATTGAAGACAATATCGAGTCTTTTTCCGATGGGACAAAGACGTTATTCTACCAGTGGAAATCCGGGAAGGCAACCACAAAGGATGTATTCCGTTCGGTAATCAGCGAACTGGCGTCTGCGAAGAACCAGCAGGAAATGCTGACTCTTGCCAGCAATATGTGGAGCGCGCTGGGAGAAGATAACGCAATGAAGGTAATAACCTCCCTGAATGATGTGAATACCTCTTATGACAACGTAAAAGGAACCATGGAGGAAATCAAGGAGATTAGGTACGATACGTTAGAGGCGAGATTTCAGACTTTGGGAAAGAAATTCCAGACAGATGTAGCGGTACCCATAGCAGAAAAAGCGCTTCCTGCGGTTGAGAAAGGGCTGGATCTTGTTATCGATAATATGGATGCGCTGATTCCGGTTATGGGAGCGGTGGCAGCGGGAGCGGTTGCTTTTAAGACTGCATCTGCGGCGGTTGCGTTATATACGGCGTATACGGAAGGAGCTACGACGGCGACGGCTCTGTTTAACGCGGTTACGAATGTAAATCCGGTTGTAATGGTTGCAACA
>CATJPU010000011.1 GCA_949742505.1 uncultured Lachnospiraceae bacterium
GCCGGATGACTTTTCACGGATATTCACAAAATCCTGATAGATTCCAGCCTTTGCCATAAGTTCGTCATGTGTTCCCTGTTCACTGATACGTCCGTCCGAAATCACCAGAATCTGATCGGATTCCCGAATTGTATTCAGGCGGTGTGCAATCACCAGTAACGTTTTTCCTTTTACCAACTCACTGATAGCCTCCTGAATGTAACTCTCATTGTCCGTATCAACACTGGCGGTCGCTTCATCAATAAAATGGGGCAGCCTTCCGGTATGCCTTGAAAACACTAACCTTAACGAGATACAAACGAGTGCTTTGTGTTCTAATTTCTTCATAATCAACAGAAACTTATTAATGGAAACCAAACCAATGCCTCAATAATAAAAGACAGGATTCCTCCTGCCTTCTACCGCTAATATACTTTTAGATTCCATTTTTAATCTTGTTTCATATAAAATCCTATTATAAATATCTCGTTCAATACTCATTACTTTGATATTATTTGAAAAAACTTCGTATTCTATTAACCCACATGAATAGCCTAAATATATAGTATCATATTTATCGTCATACTCATTCAAAGTCTCTTTAAAACATTCTCTGAATTCATCAAGTCTCCTGGGTATTGGTAATCCATCATAATATATGAATAATCCCATACTCTTAAACCCTTGGTTTTTATATGATTTCAGCTTCTCCATTTTCTTTTTAATTGCATTCTGGATAATCTGCTTTTCTTTGTCGCCATCTATTTCAGGATATGTTAGTATTGATTCTTCTAATCTGCCGCCATTATTTTCAATTCTTTTCTTTCTCTGCTCTTTCATCTCTGCCTTGCTATCTAAACGGTATTTTACAAATTCTGCTGCTATCTGTGCATCCTTCTCATCAATAGCTTCTGTCACTTCTATTCCTGCTAATTTATTCTCATCCCTGATATCTGGTGCATCATACACATCAAATCCATCATATGTGTCCTTATAACAATATTGTAAAATATTTAATGCAAGAAGTTCTACATATTTCTTTCTGAAGCGAGATGTTAAAGGCTTTTTGCACCAAACCTGATCACTTGTTAAATCTTCCATTATATCCTCCAATTCTTTATATATGTGCTGTTATTTCGTAAGCGCAAAATATTGCTACGTCACTCATAAATTACGCCTGCACCCAAATGATAGTTGCAAGCGTTTTACTCTATTTTAGCTTTGGCATTTAACTTTCACAGTCTCGC
>CATJPU010000012.1 GCA_949742505.1 uncultured Lachnospiraceae bacterium
ACTTTTGGGGGAAAGTGCCGGAGGGAGAAGAAAAACAGATGGTAGACGAATTTCGGCAATTGTGTATAGAGGTTCAAGCAGACTGTAGAGATTCCCCCGGAAAGTATTATCTTGAAGAAAATCCACGCTTGCAAGAGCATATATCAAAGTATGATACACCATACGGTTATATTTAACGGCGATTAATTGAAAATACTTTCAAAAATACGCCATACAGTTTTAAATAGAAAGGGTGATAGAGAAATGGACTATAGACGTATAAAAAGATTCATGATTATGTGTATTCTGCCCCGCCAGACAGTGCAGAACGGATGTCAAGACTGTTAGCGTTGAATGATTCGGATAGTAAAGACCTTTATGACTTTGATGTTAGTTTGCGTAGTGGCAGGATAAAAGAAAGCGATATAAGAGAAGTTCAGAAAGGAGATAATCAGATTATGACTTATAAAGAATGGAAAGCAAAAAGCAAGAGCCGGGTAATAGGGGATAATCTCGATGTGGCAAACTTTGAAAAGCAAAATCCATATACTGTACAGAGTTACAAGAATCGCATGGAGAGGGATGAGAAAAAGCGTTCCGAAATTATGTCGATTAAGGATGTGGATAAACGTAGGATTATGATAGCGAATAATTTAGAATTGTTTGGACATTAAAAGAAAAGAGGTAGAATCATGAAAAGTTGTAAATATGAGTGTAGACAATTATCTGCAGTATCAAGACACAAAAATTATATTAGTGCTCACAAAATACTTGATATTCAATGTAATTATCTGGTTGTTCGCCTTTGGTGTAATAAATGCGAGACTGAAAGAATTGCAGTGCCAACACCAGAAGAATATAAAACAGGAGAATATATTGACCTTGTAGTGTTGAGAATGAGCAAAACGAGTTGGAGAGTTGAGTTAATCGGGTATACGCCACAAGAGTTTATTCCGGCAGATGATGCGGATATAGGTTTTTAAAACGATAGTACCAAAATAAACGTATAGTAAAATAGTATCAAAAACACTTGATTTTATACCCCGATTGTAGTAATATAAGAGTATCAAATAATACGTTCATTTAAATTGATACAATGTACCGCGAAAGGGAGAGAAAATCATGAGCAAATCAATTATTTTTGGATATGCGAGAATCAGCACAATGAAACAGAGAATAGAAAGACAGATTGACAATATCAAGCGTGAATATCCGGGGGCGGTTATCATCACAGAGGAATACACGGGAACAACTACA
>CATJPU010000013.1 GCA_949742505.1 uncultured Lachnospiraceae bacterium
ATCGCCATCCTGCAGATAACGGAACATTCCCCGCAGACTGTCGTCAGATACATGCGCCTGCTCCGCCACAATTTTCTGCAGCACAGACTTGGTATCATCCGCTGTCATTCCGAAATACTCTGCATAATCCCTGCAGACAACCGAATATACCTGCAGATTATTCAGCTTTGAAAAAATACTTTCCTTCGCCACTCTCTGGACTCCTGTCAAAAGCGCCTGGCTGACATATTCATTTCCCTTTAAAGCAGCTCCATACATCACCGTAAAGAAATCTCCCATCTCTTCCCTGTAGCCATTCTCAAAGCTATTTTGCACAGGCTGGTCATATTCATCAATGAGAAGAACTGCCTCTTTCCCATAAAAACGCCAGATCCGTTCTGCCAAGCTTCTTATCCAAACCATCCCGCAATGTCTGGTAGAACTGAACATAATACAAATCCTCTCTATCCGCTTTCCCATCGAATATCTCATAATATCTCCGATATTCCTGAAAAATGCTATTCCAGACGGACTGCATAAGCTCTTCCGGATTCTCTCCTGCGCAATCCTTGAAGGTAAAATATACGACTGGTCTTGAGTTAATCTCCCCGGCGCACTCCGTATCCATAATCTTTAGTCCCTGAAAAAGCTCCCTGCTGTCTCTTGTAATATCCAAAAATTCCCGGAGCATCGTCATATTAAGCGTCTTACCAAATCTCCGCGGACGTGTAATCAGCGCCGCCGTATCCTTCTTCTCCAGAAAATCCCTGATAAACAGGGACTTATCCACATAATATTCTTTTTTCTCCCGCACTAACCGGAACTGGTCGTTACCGATAGGAAGCGTCTTATTCATATCAATTTCCTCCAAAGCTTTTTGGCGTTTTCCAACAGAAGTTTGATAATCCAACAGATACCGCAATTATTTCAAATTCTTTAGATTCCTGATGCTGCGTAACCTATCTCCACAAATTATTTTAACTGCTCCCTCTTTTTCGTATCTCCATGCTACCATAAATTTGAAACATTTTCAATCGCGTCTCCCGCTGAGGATTGTGTCAAGTGTTCGTTGGCACTTGAGTAAACCGAAAAACATCAGCCAGTGCGCGCTCCTGACACATGAACAACAACTACAGATAGTCACAATTTATACGTTGTTCAGCAGACGCAGATTGAATCGTTACCATTCATACGTTGACCAGTATACAGTAGATTGAAGCAGGCGAATGTCTCTTAGCAGACAATTCAGGAGCGTTTTTAATGGAGATGAGATAGCAACTTACCGGGACTTAGGCA
>CATJPU010000014.1 GCA_949742505.1 uncultured Lachnospiraceae bacterium
TGGGTGTTCCTACCGTTACGCTTTCCTCTGTGACAGGACTTGACGTGCTTGCTCTGTCCGGAAATGCCGCGGTGATTCAGTTTATTCTGACCTGTATTTCCCCGTTTTTGCTGGTTTGTATCTGCGGAAACGGAATCAAAGCGTTAAAGGGAATGGTTCCGGTTACGATTATTTCGGCGTTTTCTTTTACCATACCCTGGTTTTTAACGGCAAAATTCGTCGGACCGGAGCTTCCGAATATTATCGGCTCTATCTGCTGTATGGGCGGGATTATTGCCGCAGCTAAGATTTTCAATCAGGACGTGGGTGCAGAGTATCGAATTCAGATTACAGGAGAGGGGGAAGAGAAGGAAGTCCTGTCAATTGGAGAGGGATTGAAGGCCTGGAGTTCCTTCATTCTGATTTTCCTTCTCCTGATGCTGACGTCGGCTCTGTGTCCGCCGGTTCACGACGCGATTGCAGGAATCAAGAGTACGGTTATTGTTTATGCGGGAGAAGGGGCGAATGTGTTAAGTTTTAGCTGGTTTAACACTCCGGGCGTGATGATTTTCCTTGCGGGGATTCTGGGGGGACTGATTCAGGGAGCCGGTGTTAAGGATATGACAGAAGTGCTTTCAGAAACTTTGAAAAAATACTGGAGGACCATTCTCACGATCTGTGCCGTAATGTCAACGGCAAAAATTATGAGCTACAGCGGGATGATTTCAGATATAGCCAGATTCTTAGTGGCGGCGGCAGGGTCCTTCTATCCTCTGATTGCTCCCCTAATCGGAGCGCTGGGTGGATTTGTTACTGGCTCGGGAACGTCAACCTGCGTGCTGTTCGGGGGACTGCAGAGCGAGACTGCACAGGCTCTGAGCCTCGACGCGGTATGGATGGCTTCCGCGAATGTAATGGGAGCGGGAATCGGCAAGATGATCTGCCCCCAGAGTATCGCAATCGGCACAGGCGCAATCAATGCAGTGGGCTCGGAGAGCAAAGTACTGGGTTCAGTATTTAAGTACTTCCTGTTCTATGTGGTTACGGCGGGCATTATCTGCTACGCGGGCTCTCTGGCCGGATGATACAGGTCGGTTTGGTGCTGACGGCCCGGCCTTTGCCGGTAATTTTGTAAAAAAAGCATCGAATTACGGAAGAGATAATTGAATAAATGGAAAATATCTCTTGCAATTTGTACATACTTCTGATACAATCAATTATGTTGTGGGTCTGAAGAACAGACTATTTCGGAGTGTTAGGAGGTGCAGTCATGGCTAGATGTGCTATTTGTGATAAGGGTGCTCACTTTGGAAACAATGTAAGTCACTCACATAGAA
>CATJPU010000015.1 GCA_949742505.1 uncultured Lachnospiraceae bacterium
ATTCGTTGTAAGATATTTAAGAATCCGGAGGGATATAATCATGTTGTTACCTGACAATATACATCCTGAATTGAGTATATATTATAATGGCTCATTTGTTCTTGAAGAACTGAAAAAAATGGATAATCAGACAATTATGGATTTGTATCAGAATGTGAATGTTAAAAATGAAATGTCTTTTCCAACGTTTATGTTATGTCTTGATTGGCTATATTTAATTGAAGTGGCTAAAATGGATGAAAGGGGGTATATTCAATTATGTTTATAAAAAAACTTATCATATCAAGTCCATCTGAGATTATTAGAGAAATAGACTTTTACTCTGGATTAAATTTAATTATTGATGATACTCCAGCCGAAGATACTAAATCAACTGGAAATAATGTTGGAAAAACAACGGTCTTAAAATTGGTCGATTTTTGCTTGGGGGCGAAAGGGAGCATAATTTATACAGATACAGAAAATAAAAAAGAAACTTATGATGTTGTGAAAAATTTTCTGTTTGATGAAGAAATAGAAATTAAACTTATTTTAACTGAAAACTTAAATGATTCAAACGCAAAACAATTAGAAATTCAGAGAAATTTTTTGCAGAGAAAAAAGGTTGTTAGAAAAATTAATGGAAAAACAGTTCTTGATAAAGATTTTGAAGATGAATTAGAAAAAAATATAATACCAGATAAAGATGTCGAAAAACCTACGTTTAGACAAATTATATCTCATAATATCCGTTATAAAGATGATAGCATAAATAATACTTTAAAAACGTTAGACAAATTTACTTCGGATGTAGAGTATGAAACATTATATTTATATTTGCTAGGATGTACTTTTAATGAAGGAGCAAAAAAGCAGGCGCTGGTTACTAAAATCAATCAGGAAAAAACATTTAGAGAGCGTTTAGAGAAAAAGCAAACAAAAACAACCTATGAAATAGCGTTAGATTTGGTTGATGATGAAATTGATGTTCTTAATGAAAAAAAGGCATCTTTTAATTTGAATGAAACATTAGAAGAAGATTTGGAGCAACTTAATATTGTTAAATATAATATCAATAGAACAAGTGCACTAATCAGCAAACTCGAAATTCGTAAGAATTTGATAGAAGAATCTCAGAGGGATTTAGAACAAAGTATTTCGCATATTGATTTGCAACAATTAAGATTGTTATATGAAGAAGTGACAGAGAACGTTTCTGGTGTCCAAAAAACATTTGAGGATTTGGTTGCTTTTCATAATAATATGGTGATAGAAAAGGTAAAGTATATTTCTCAAGATTTGCCTGAATTAGTACAGAAGTTGCAGAACTCACAAGAGGAATTATCTCTA
>CATJPU010000016.1 GCA_949742505.1 uncultured Lachnospiraceae bacterium
AAGATAATATCAGAAAGACAACAGATTAGATAGCGAAAGATCGTGCACCAGTTTCATGACGCATTGGTGCCTTTCGCAGAAAGGCGGATTATACAAATGTTAGAAGCGGTAATTTTTGACATGGACGGAGTAATCGTCGATACAGAACCGGGATATTTTAGAGCAGTGAATGAATATCTGTCCGAATATCATGTATCCATATCCCAGGAATTTAATAATCAATTAACGGGGATTTCTTATTCCCGCATCTGGGAATTAATCAGTGCAAGATATCATCTATCCGACATTTCTTTCGAAGAATTTGTAACCGGCATGGAACGCCGCCGCAAGAAAATAATCGCCAAAGAAGGCTATATTCCAATAGAGGGTACTCTGAAATTAATGGCCTCTCTGAAAGAGGCCGGTATCAGGATGGCCATTGGCTCTTCCTCTCCGAAAGCAGAGATTGAAAAAGTCATGGATGCTGTGAACATCCGCAGATACATGGATGCCGCCGTATCTGCCGGTGATGAATGCAAAGAAGGAAAGCCGAATCCGGAAGTATACTTAAAAGCCGCGAAACGGCTGAACGTAACCCCTGGGAACTGTCTGGTAATTGAGGATGCCTCTCCCGGCATTCTCGCTGCCAAACGTGCCGGCATGTATGCCCTCGGATACCAGTCCGGATTCGGAAACCAGAATTATGAACACGCTGATTATGTGGTGACTTCTATGAATGATGCGAATATCGCATTGTGCAGAAAAATCACTGCATCTCCTCGATAACCTTCCGCATCTTCCGCAGGCCTTCCCCCCTGTGACTCAGCTCATTCTTCTTCTCCGGCGTAAGCTGGGCGCTTGTGCAGCCGTATTCCGGCAGATAGAAGATCGGGTCATAACCAAATCCGTTCTCTCCGGCAATCTCATACCCGATCCGTCCCTCCATGGTCCCTCTGACCACTCGCTTCGTCCTGTCGGGAAATACCGCTGCAATGGCGCATACGAATCTGGCGGTTCGTTTCTCATCCGGCACGCCGTCAAGTCTTCGTATCAGCTCATTATTTTTTATATCATACGATGTATTCTCCCCCATATATCTGGCGGAATAGATTCCCGGCTCCTTATTCAGATAATCAATCTCCAAACCGGAATCATCCGCTACCACAACCGCATCCCGATACTCCGGATTCTGTGCGGCAATCCTTGCAATTTCTGCCGCCTTAATCATGGCATTCTCTTCAAACGAAGCGCCGTTTTCTACCACGTCCGCGGTGATTCCCGCCTCCTTCTGAGACAGGATTTCCATTCCTAGATCTGACAGTATCATCCTTATTTCTTTCATCTTATGAGCATTACCTGTCGCAAATATTATCTTTTTCATCTTCTCATCTCCTT
>CATJPU010000017.1 GCA_949742505.1 uncultured Lachnospiraceae bacterium
CCGACAGCAGACTGGATACAATCCTTTTTCCATTTCTTTTCAATATACTTGTACCTCGCTTTCTTTGTTGCGCAGCTAAAAAGCTGTCATCATCCTGTCCTTCATACTCCATCTTTATTTCTCTAAATTTCCATGTGTCTATCCCCCCTTCATTTAATTTCAAACTCTAATCTAAGAGTCTGACCTGTACTGCCAGCCGATAACAGCACATCAATATAGGAAAGATTCCATACCCGAAAAAGACAATTTCCCTACATGGCATCTACTGTTATCCGGCTAAAACCACTGCATTCTCTCTGAAATTAATCTCACACAAATAATGAATTGGAAAATTTCAAACCTGTGAATAATAAAAACATAGAATGATAGACATAATCCATGTGAATTTTTCTATCTAATCGAAATAAAATTGACAACTACAGAATAATTATGACTTAAAATATATTAAAACGATATTTTTGGAAAAAAGGAATTTCTTATCGGACTTCCTTAGAAACAAAAAAGATTTGTTGAATTACAGCCAATCAACAGAATATCATGGCGTAGATATATATCTCTTTCTGCATATAAATCAAATTGATTTAGTTATTCTTTATGCAAACTATACCATTCATTTCAAGGCCTGTCAAGTGAAATATGCGCAAAAATACTAATTAAAAATCTCCTCACACGAAAAGTCAGAAGAAGAGTATACCATACTTGCTTCAACCTCCTTATATAGTAATCTGGAAAATGTCGTTTGCTAAAGTGTTCTGACGGGCCGCCCTTTTACAGATCTCATCTACAGAAAAGTAGAAAAAAATTTACCAGCACACATCAACTGTTTAACATATCACTATGATATAAAAAGTCTATCTGCCCTGGAAGAAAAATAAACTATGAAGCGCGCTTCATGTCAATATAATTCAAACCATTACTCATATTTACCAATAATACTGCCCTGCTGAATCATATGTTCCCTCGCTATTTTCATAAAACGGCTCTTTGTAGGAAAGCCAGTTAAATCTATCTCTCTGTCAAGAGCGTACATTGTAAAATGGTATAAATGCAGTCTGCCCTTGGGTGGTTTGAGACCGGCATACCGATACAGCCCATACCCGATTCCTTGTCTGGCGTTTCCCAAACCTGAAACAATTCTGCCATCTCTAATGAAACAAAGCCATGCAAAATACTGTGATAATATCGGGACTAATAAATCATTTTTGTTTTTTCTGTTGTATATTGAGACAGTATCTCAAATAAAATTGGTTTCACTTCCCGCCCTGCCTCAACCAGATTTTCTAGTTTCCAAAAGGAACTGGTCTACGGATATATTGTAGCGGAGCATTAGCTCAAAGAATATCTGCAAACTTGGGTGCTGCCCCTTGTTCTCAATGTTCGCA
>CATJPU010000018.1 GCA_949742505.1 uncultured Lachnospiraceae bacterium
CGATCTGTCATACTTATTAAATGAGATGTCAGGAGGAAATTTCAACCTCTTTGCGAAAGAAGAAGTGTATATTGGCGATTTTGAACCGTTGCTGAAAGCTATTCGTCATATGAATTTAACTCTAAGCGATACCATGAGACAAATTAATGATGCTTCTGATCAGGTTGCAAGCGGAGCCGATCAGGTATCTTCCGGCGCACAGGCGCTGTCACAGGGCGCAACGGAGCAGGCAAGTTCGGTAGAGGAGCTGGCGGCTACTGTGAATGAGATTTCAAGAGAAGTAACCACAACAGCAAGCAATGCAAAAGAAGCAAGCGGCAAGGTTGAAGAGGCACAGGAGAAGCTGTCTGTATCGAATGCGCAGATGCAGGATATGATTGTTGCAATGGAAGATATCAGCCAGAAGTCCGGCGACATCGGTAAGATTATTAAGACAATTGAAGATATTGCATTCCAGACTAACATTCTGGCGCTGAATGCTGCAGTTGAGGCGGCGCGTGCAGGCGAGGCAGGTAAGGGATTTGCTGTTGTAGCGGATGAAGTCCGTAATCTTGCATCCAAGAGTGCGGAAGCGGCAAGCAATACTACGATTCTTATTGAGGGCACGATTCAGGCGGTTGAGAATGGAACTGAGATTGCAGGCAGAACAGCAGAGGCAATCCAGGCTACGGTAGAGAGTACAAAGAGCGCCGTTACATATGTGGATGAGATTTCAACAGCGGCAGACAGACAGGCAGAAGAGATTTCACAGGTTACTACAGGTATGGATCAGATTTCCAGCGTAGTACAGACGAATTCTGCTACAGCAGAAGAGAGCGCTGCGGCAAGCGAAGAGCTGTCCAGTCAGGCACAGATTCTGAAAACTCTGGTTTCACGCTTCAAATTAAGAGATCGGAACAGAGTATAAGCAGGAAAGTATTATTATTTGCACTTAAGATGTCGATATAGTATATGTAGAAATATAAATAGAACTACAAGAAAGGAGGGAAAGACATGGCAATCAATGGAGTTAATTCCTATATGGGATATTATAACTACCAGTCGTCTATCAATAATTTCCGTTTGACACAGGCACTTTCGAAGAATCAGAGATTTATGGAGGCGGTTACTCCTGTATCTAAAGTATCGTCTAACTCATACCGGAATACATCTCTGACATCCAGTATGGCATTTGTGAAGAATTATAGCAGCAGTATGTCTGATTTGATGAGTTCGGCGAACGCTCTGAAGAGTTCAAATCAGAAAGGAGTAATGAGCGATCTGGTTGTTAGCAGTTCTGATTCGTCAGTGGCGTCTGCTACAGAGAAACTGCCGGTTAGGAATGCACAGCAGATAGACTTGGACGTTAAGCAGCTTGCTGCCGCTCAGGTAAATGTGAGCGAG
>CATJPU010000019.1 GCA_949742505.1 uncultured Lachnospiraceae bacterium
ATTTCCGGCATCTTTTCTAACAGATAGGACAAATAACAGAATACATCCAAGTGGTTCAGTTTCGCTGGTTCTACCAGGGAATAGATGATCCCACTGGCTCTCGCTCCTTCTGGTGTGTCCGCAAACATCCAGGATTTTCGGCCAGTTGCAAAAGGACGTATACAAGCTTCACACTCGTTGTTCAAAATCGGCAGTCTCCCGTCCTCCATAAACGTATTCAAATATTTTTTCTGGTTTCTGCTGTACTGCAGCGCTTTTTTTCAACGACTCGTTGGCTGTATATTTTTCGCTGATTTCTTCTACCCACGACCAAAATTCCTCAAGTACTGGCTGGCTCAATTCTCTGCGTTTTTCCAGCCGCTCCTGCGGTTCTAGGCTCTGAATCTGCTTTTCGATTTTAAAAAGTTGGTCGCACATTTCCCGCGCCTCAGCTCCCTTGTTCCCCTTAAGCTCCTTTCCGACAGAATCCAGCGTGATGCTCTCTATATAGTAGCGGCGCGGATGCGACCAGCACAGGGCACGGGTGACTCCTTCTACTTTTTCGTAGCTGTCCCAGGCATCTGTTACCAGGTATCCGCTAAAACCGGCATACAGCCGTTTTGCTTCTGCTCCGGAACGGGTCCTTGCATAGTGGAAGAGCACTGCGCGGATCTCTTCAAAGCTCCCTATCCGGACCACCCACATGAAGGATTCACTGCTGGCCTTCTTTCCCGGTTCCTTGTTGCACTGGATCCGGGTCTCGTCACCCATCAGTACGGAGCAAATCTTCATGATGACCTGGTGCATCCTTAGGAAAATTGGTTCCAGCCATTCCTGACTGCATCGGATCACCCAATGTAACATGGTGGAACGGTAGATACAAAGCCCGATACGATACCAGTCCCGCTCCTGCCTTGCCAGGGGGATTCCCATGTCATATTTCTGGTATAGAATCCCTGCAACCAGGGACGAACTTGCGATCGAATGGGAAGCAGTCTTTGGGGAACTTTGGCTGCTACGAATGTGGGAGTCAGCTTCTCACTGTCCGCAGTGCCGCATGTTGTACATTTTTTGTTCTCCTGCACATACTGTTTTACTTTCAGCCTTGCCGGTTCATATACCACTTCGATCCGTACTACTTTTTCGCCTACTTTTGTCAGTTGTGCGCCGCATACGGGGCAGGTCTCTTTTTCATCTACAATAATTCAGGTTCCTAATTAAACAAAACATCTTCTCTATATAGGTATACTATCCCTCACGCAAAGCGCCCCATACCCCACCTGCGGATTGGGATACTCCGTAAACCCTGGAAGCGGCCTCGCCCCACGCCGTAAATACGCCTTGACCTTCTCCCCGTACAGATACGGATCATTCCCCCTCACAATTCCCTTTCATGTCAAGAGTGTGCAAGCGAGTTTTTTTAACTTTTTTATTCAAACTGACGCATTTTCGTAAAAAACTCTCGATTTCATACAGTGTGTGTCA
>CATJPU010000020.1 GCA_949742505.1 uncultured Lachnospiraceae bacterium
ATGGCGAATTGAAGAAAAGAAAGGAATTATTTTAATGATGAGAGAAAAGTATGAGTCTCTGCCGTTAGCTACGTTAAAAGAGCTGGCTAAGGCAAGGGAAATTTCTGGTGTTTCAGGAATGAAAAAAGCGGAGCTTATTGAGCGCATGCTGGAAGAGGATGTTCGTGACAAGGAGCGCTCGGCTAATACAGGTGATAAAGAAAAGCAGGAGATCCATGATATTGATAAGCTTGACAGCGGCGTTACGGCGAATGGAATATTAGAGGTTATGGCAGATGGATTTGGATTTATCCGCTGTGAGAATTATTTGCCGGGGGAGAATGATATCTATGTGTCGCCTTCCCAGATTCGCAGATTTAATTTAAAGACCGGGGATATCTTAGAGGGGAATACGAGGATTAAGACCCAGCAGGAGAAGTTTTCCGCGCTTTTGTATCTGACGAAGGTGAACGGCATTCATCCGGGAATTGCCTGCAGGAGGCCGAATTTCGAGGATCTGATTCCGATTTTCCCCAATGAACGGCTTTCTCTGGAGTGCGGGAAGACAAGCACCGCTATGAGAATTATGGATTTGATGTCTCCGATTGGAAAAGGGCAGAGAGGTATGATTGTGTCGCCTCCGAAGGCAGGTAAGACAACCCTGCTTAAGCAGGTTGCATTATCGGTGAGACGTAACAATCCAGAGATACATCTTCTGATTCTTCTGATTGACGAGCGTCCGGAGGAAGTTACAGATATTAAGGAAGCGATTGAGGGAAAGAATGTGGAGGTTATTTATTCTACCTTTGACGAACTTCCGGAACATCATAAGCGGGTATCTGAGATGGTAATCGAGCGGGCGAAGCGGCTTGTGGAGCATGGCAAGGACGTTATGATTCTTCTGGCCAGTATCACAAGGCTTGCAAGGGCCTACAACTTAACGGTATCGCCTTCCGGAAGAACCTTATCCGGCGGTCTTGACCCAGCTGCTCTTCACATGCCGAAGCGTTTCTTTGGAGCCGCGAGGAATATGCGGGGAGGCGGAAGCCTGACGATTCTGGCCACTGCTCTGGTGGATACGGGCAGCAGGATGGACGATGTGGTCTATGAGGAATTTAAGGGAACCGGTAATATGGAGCTTGTTTTGGACAGGAAGCTTTCTGAGAAGCGGATGTTCCCGGCGATTGATATTCCGAAGTCCGGAACCAGAAGAGAAGATCTGCTGCTAACGAAGGAAGAACAGGAAGCGGTTGATTCTATGAGGCGGGCTCTCAATGGAATGCGGGCGGAAGAAGCGGTAGAGAATATTCTGAATATGTTTTCGCGGACCAAAAATAATCAGGAGTTAATTCAAATGGTAAAAAAGACAAAATTCATCTAGACACAGATAGGATTTTGTGATACAATTACAACGCTGTTTATGAAACGAAATAATAAAGCGCACAGCGTGACGATAATAAAGAAGAGGTGAATTGAAATGAAAGAAG
>CATJPU010000021.1 GCA_949742505.1 uncultured Lachnospiraceae bacterium
GCCTGCAAACTGCGGCATACGAAGCAAGGCGAGACAACATTCCAGTGAACTTCCTGCCAACGTAGTCTAAGAAACTCAGGAATGCCTTCGTTCCTAAGATTACGTAAGCAGCAATTTCACTTCCATTAAAAACGTCTCTGAAATGCCTTGCTTCATATGCCGCAGTTTGCAGACCAGAGCAGGCGGCGTGTGAACTGCAACTTATTTCATAAAACATATATAAAAAGATAAAAGTTACTCTGGTCAAGCGAAAAGGTTTGTGTTATACTTGTAAAACGAGTGTAATGAATGTGGTCTGCCAGCGGCGGCCCTCTTTGCATGTAGATTTGTAAGTAGACTATCTGTTCTTCTGCTACCGGGGAACAGGATAATAATAGGAGGAAATGGTAATGAGTTTACAGGTGGAAAAATTGGAGAAAAACATGGCGAAACTTACAATTGAAGTTCCGGCCGGTGATTTTGAAAAGGCGCTGCAGAGCGCTTATAATAAGCAGAAGAAGAAAATAAGTGTTCCTGGTTTCCGAAAGGGAAAAGTACCGCGTCAGATGGTGGAGAAGATGTACGGACCGGAGATTTTTTATGATGATGCGGCCAATGAGCTGATTCCGAAGGCATACGAGGAAGAAGTTAAGAATTCGGACTTGAATATTGTGTCGCGTCCGGTGATTGATATTGAGCAGATTCAGAAGGGCGAGGCATTCATCTTTACCGCGGAGGTTGCCTTAAAGCCAGAGGTTACTCTGGGCGAGTATAAGGGACTGGAAGTAGACGCAGTCTCTGTGGAGGTTACTCAGGAAGAAGTGGAAGAGAAGGTGAAGGAAGAAGCGGAGAAGAACGCAAGAACCATTACCGTAGAAGACCGCGGAGTTGAGAATGGCGACGACGTTATTCTGGACTTTGACGGTTATGTTGACGGCGAGGCATTTGAAGGCGGCAAGGGAGAGAATTATCCTCTGACGATTGGTTCCGGTTCCTTTATTCCGGGATTTGAAGAGCAGCTGGTTGGCGCGGAGCCGGAGAAAGAAATAGAAGTGAAGGTTACCTTCCCTGAGGACTATCATGCGGAAGAACTGAAGGGTAAGGATGCGGTATTTAAGTGTATTGTACATGAGATTAAGACGAAGGAGATTCCGGAGATTGACGATGAATTTGCATCTGAAGTTTCAGATTTTGATACTCTGGATGAATACAAAGAGGATTTAAAGGTTAAGCTGAAAGAGCAGAAGGAGAAAGACGCCAGAGAGCAGAAGGAAGATCAGGCGGTTGAGAAGGCGGTAGCGAATGCGTCTATGGAGATTCCGGATGCTATGATTGACGAGCAGGTTCGCATGATGGTGAATGAATTTGCCCAGAATCTGCAGTATCAGGGGCTTAGTCTTGAGCAGTACAGTCAGATTACAGGTATGACCAAAGAGAAGATGGAAGAAGAGATGCGTCCGCAGGCAGTGAAGCGCATTGAGAGCCGTCTTGTCTTGGAGGCGGTTGTAAAGGC
>CATJPU010000022.1 GCA_949742505.1 uncultured Lachnospiraceae bacterium
CTGCTTATGGTGACATATTGCAAATACAAATAGATCAGCCCTGAGCTTCTACGTGATAGCCATGCTTCTCTAATTCACGTATGTAGCGGGATATCTGTTTTTGTTCACAGTTTTTACGTCGGGCTTCAAAACAGGATTCATCGAAAAGAGTGCCTTGTTTGAGCATAGTGTAAATGATTACGAGAAGCTTTCTGGCAAGGGCGACAATAGCTTTCTTGGCTCCTTTCTTCTGTTTGATTCTCCAATACCAGGCGGATAGATAGGTGTTCCGTTTTCCGGCAATTACCCAGACAATTTCACAAAGCATACTTTTTATTAAAGGATGAGAGGCGAAAACCAGAGCTTTGCAGAAACTTCTCAACTCTGTTTTTCCGGGATGTGATGTCACGGATGATGCTCTTACGGTAACGGTTTAAATCACGGAATTCCCGAATCCTTTTTTCAGGGATAAAGCTGCCATTTAAAAGCCCGGCATGTAACAGGGTGGAAATCCATTCAGAATCTCTCATATCTGTTTTCTTGCCGGGGACGTTTTTCATGTGGCGTGCGTTTACAACCAGCAAAGTAATATCACCGGCGAATGAGTCTTCCAGTATTTCATAGATAGGCATCCAGTAAATGCCGGTGCTTTCCATGGCAACGTGATGGCAGTTTTGAGAAACAATCCAATCCCGTAAGGCGATCATGTCCGGGATTAAGGTGGTGAATTCGCGGATTTCGGAGTGTGTCGGCTTACCCAGAGGGCCGGTCAGGATACACGTAACAATTTTATCTTTGTGGACATCCAGCCCACAGGAAATTTCCAGAAGGTCTTTCATACAGAGCATCTCCTTTGAAATAGAATTGGCAGGAGATTTACCTGAGGTGATACGGACTTTGCTACTCGTACTATCCATAAAAGGCGTGACAATATGCTGTACTCAAGGGAAAAACGTTTACGTTGACAAATAAAAAGCGGAATACCTTCTAATCTATAATAAAAAGTTTCCGCTTTACATTTTACTTTAATCCCGAAATCTGAACCATACCGCCAAGTAACAGATTCTTTCTACTACTTTAAGTACATGACCATCCGCCGTCAATAATTAGATTCTGTCCTGTCATATAGGAGGCTTCTTCGCTTGCCATAAAAACAATCGCAGCATCAAGTTCGTGATTCTTTCCCGGCCGTTTCATCGGGCACCATGTATGGATGAAATCATCAAACCACTCCTGTCCCACCGGAGACTGCTCTGAGGCAAAGAACCCGGGACTCAGACAATTTACGGTAATACCGTACGGCGCCCACTCGTTGGCAAGCTGACGGGTCAGATTAATAACGCCTCCTTTTGCCGCGGAATACTCGCAAATTCCCCGCCCGAAGGTGCGGTCCAGCGCAATTCCGCCAAGCATAGAGGAAATATTAATTACCCGTCCGTAATAATTTTCTTTCATCAGCGATGCAAATTCTCTTGCACAATAAAATACTCCGTTCAGGCATACATCCATCGTTGCCAGCCA
>CATJPU010000023.1 GCA_949742505.1 uncultured Lachnospiraceae bacterium
AAACCATCTGCATTTTCAGGTAGAGGAAGAAGGAAGGGCGGTGGACCCGCTGAAGTATCTGCAGGCTGGCGTGGAAGAGGCCGAGAAGGCGAAGGAGGCTTATACAGAGAGAGCGGCGGAAGCCGTAAATGAGGCGAAGGAGTCTCGGACTCTGCTGATTAAGCAGCAAGTCAGAAAAAAATTGAAATAATTAAGGATGACAGGCTCGCGTATGCATCTGGCAGACGAGAGCCTGTTTTTTATCATATAGGAAACGTTGTTCCCTGCATGATAAAAACTTTCTGGGGAGGATGTGGGTACAGACGAATTTTAATTGAGAAATTTGTGTTTGTGGGGTATAATTCCAATGTATATTTTGATACTTAAAAATACAGATAGGGGTGGTTGAAAATGAAAAAGAAAATAGAAAAGAAACATCTGATACGGCGGTTCTGGCCCTATCAAAGGAAGTATATAAAAACGGTGCTGCTGGATTTGTTCTGCGCGGCGCTTACGTGCCTGTGTGATTTGGTACTTCCGCTTATCCTGCGGAGGATTACGGATTTGGCAGTGAACGATCTTGCGGCGCTTACTGTGTCGCTGGTGCTGGAGTTAGCGGCCTTGTATCTTGTTCTGCGTCTGATTGACGCGGCGGCTCAGTATTTTATGGCGGACATGGGCCATGTGATGGGGGTATATATTGAGACCGATATGCGGCAGGATGCGTTTGACCATCTTCAGAGGCTGGGGTATACCTATTATTCCAACACGAAGATTGGACAGATTATGGGCAGAATTACGAATGACTTATTTGATGTGACAGAATTTTCCCATCACTGTCCGGAGGAATTTTTTATTGCGGGGCTGAAATTTGCGGTAAGTTTTTTGATTTTGTGTACCTATAGTGTACCACTGACTTTGATTATATTTTTGTGCGTACCGCTTATGGCTGTTTCTTCGATTTATCTGAACAGAAAACTTCAGGGAGTGTTTCGCAGACAGCGTATGCAAATCGGTGAGCTGAACGCACAGATTGAAGATAGCCTCCTGGGCGAGCGTGTAGTAAAGGCTTTTGGTGTGGAAGAGCAGGAGAAACAGAAATTTGCCAGAGGAAACGATGCTTTTAAGGCAATTAAGAAACATACTTATAAATATATGGCGCTGTTTCAGTGCTCTACAAGATTATTTGACGGACTGATGTATCTGGTGGTGATTCTGGGAGGCGGTTTATTTGTCATTTATAACAGAATTACGCCGGGGGATTTGGTAGCTTACGTGCTTTATGTGTCTACGCTGATAACCACGATTCGCAGGATTGTGGAATTTGCGGAGCAATTTCAGAGAGGAATGACGGGAATTGAGAGATTCTTTGAGATTATGGATGCGGAAGTTGAGATTGAAGATGAACCGGACGCAGAGCCTCTCCGGGCAGAGTCCGGACGTATTGAGCTGAGGGATGTTTGTTTTGAATACCCGGACGACCATAACGCGGTACTGAATCATTTGAATCTTCGTATTGATGCGGGAGAACGGGTGGCGCTGGTAGGACCTTCCGGGGGAGGGAAAACTACGCTTTGTAATTTGATTCCAAGATTTTATGA
>CATJPU010000024.1 GCA_949742505.1 uncultured Lachnospiraceae bacterium
GCAAATCCTTCTCCGCCTTTGCCTTCTCAGTTTCCGTCGGAAGAGCCGCGTATCTTCCGCTCTCTACAAATTCTCTTGTGGAAGTCTCAAGCGCCTGATTCTTATAGTGTTCCTGCATGATCAGTTCCAGTTTCTTCTCTTCAGGAATCGCCGGATTATTCTTAATATTATTCACTGCACTGAGAGACGTCGCTGTGTGAGCCATTCTGACCCGCTGCACCTCTTCCTTGGTCTTGCACTTTTTTAATTCCCGCTCATAATTCTCCTGCTCCGCTTCCATCGCCTTTATCTTCTGGTATTTCTGCGGATCTGTCTTCTGCAGATAGTCCATCTCATCAGCTGTCAGCTTCTGCCCGCTCTTCAGCTTCAAGTCAATCTGCGCGGAAAGCTTCGCAGACCCATCCTGTCTGGACTTGCGGATTTCTTCCGCCTGCTTTCTTATCGGATCATCCAATTTTGTACTGCCGTCCGCTGTAAAATCACCTGTGGCTTTCTTCTTCTGCCACTTCATCTGCATCTCCATATTCTTCGTATAATTATTCATACTCTGAATCGCGAAAAAATTCATTCTGAGCACCTCCCTTTTCTGCCTGCGCTTCAATTATTCATCTTTGATATATTCTCCGCTTCTCTTCTCAAAAACCTATATTAATATTATCGGCCAAAGCTAAAAATAAATAACCTCCGGATACTTCCGTACCCAGAGGTTTTATAACTCTCATTCGCTATTCTGTTGAATCTTACTCCTGAACATATGGCATCAATGCAATATGTCTCGCTCTCTTAATAGCAACTGTCAGCGCTCTCTGATGCTTTGCACAATTTCCAGTAATTCTTCTTGGAAGAATCTTACCTCTCTCAGAAATATACTTTCTCAGCTTTGCTACATCCTTATAATCAATCTCGTTATTCTCTTTTCCACAGAATACACATACTTTTTTTCTTCTGCGTCCGCCGCCTCTTCTCTTGAAGCCGCCTTCCGGACGATTGCCTTTATCGTAAGCCATGATGCTTCCCTCCTAATAATACATTTTCCCAAGGACATTCCAGTACAGCATAGTATACCCTCTGGTCTAAGTCCACACTAGTTAAACGGTAATTCTTCATCTATTCCATCCGGAATATTCATGAAGCCGTCACCAGCAGGTACGCTTGGTGCCGGTGCTGGTGCCGCCTGATAACCACTGCTCATACCCGTATGCGAATCGCTTACCGCCTTGCTCTCTGCAAATTCCTGATCTTCTACTACTACATCAGTAGTATAGACCTTCTGACCGTCCCTGTTGGTATAGCTTCCGGTCTGAATGCGCCCTGTTACAACAATCTTCAAACCCTGGCGCAAATATCTCTCGGCAAATTCCGCGCTTTTCCCAAATGCTACGCATCCGATAAAATCCGCCGTCTGCTCTCCATCGTTACTGCGCCGAAATCTTCTGTCAACCGCAAGCGTATATCTTGCGACAGCGGTAGCGCTCTCTCCTGCCGAATAGCGCACGTCGGGATCTCTGGTCAGGCGTCCCATTAAAATTACTTTATTCATTCTTTTACCTCTCTTCTTCTATGCCTCGTCTTTCACGCATAAATATCTGAGCACGTTGTCCATAATGCGAATTCTCTCTTCTACATCGCCTGGAACTGATGCGTCA
>CATJPU010000025.1 GCA_949742505.1 uncultured Lachnospiraceae bacterium
AAATTTTTGTGTTTGATGAATTTTCCACAAATATTGGAATCTTTTTGATTACCCAGATAGTCGTTGGATACTCTCAGACAAATTTTGTGGATAACTTTTTATGAACAGTTATAAATTCTCTTATTTTCATGTTTTTTTACACAATGTCTATGCGAATACAGTTTGTTTTCTACTGTGATTTTGACCAGAGCGTTTTCTGGCCCATTCGCTTTTTTCCCGCATTTCTGTTAAAATAGAACCATCAAACAGGAAGGAGGCGCGCTATGGGACGGACAAGCGATTATGGGCATGGATTGTACAAACAATTGGAAGAAGTTATGGCACGCCTCGATTGTGTAGAAAAAACATCGGCCAAGGAAATTGAACAATTAAACGGTCGGATTAATATCTTAGAAAAAGAAAACGCTGATTTAAAAAAAGAAAACCAGTTATTATTAAATGATAATGCACGTTTAAAGAGTATCATTAATAATGACAGTTCCAATACCTCCAATCCTCCTTCTACAGATCAAAAAAGCAGAAAACCGGCAAATACCTATAATGGGAGGGAAAAGACCGGGCGTAAGGCAGGAGGGCAGACGGGCCACAAAGGAACAACGCTTACAAAGGCAGAAGTAGAAGAAAAGATCCGAACCCGGAAATGCCGGCATGAAATAAAAAATATCGGGAATACCGCGAAGGGAAAGTATATCAAAAAATATGTAATAGACCTTGATGCGGAAACGTTGGTTACAGAAATACGTATTTATGAAGATGAAAAAGGAGAATTCCATATTCCCACAGAATACCGCAGCGATGTCATTTATGGACCAAATGTAAAAGCCATGGCTTGTGTCCTTTATAGTGAAGGAGTCATGGCAAATGACAGGATTGCAGATTTTATCAATACTGCAAGCAGCGGAGGGCTTGGCCTTTCAGCAGGAAGCGTTTATGGTTTTTGTAAAAGCCTTGAAAAGAGGGCGCAGACGAGTATCGGGAAACTGGAAGAGGAACTGCTGAACCAGAGAGTTGTATCTACAGATGCAACCGGCGTTACCGTAAATGGGAAGCAGAATTATGTAAGGAATTTCAGTGTAAAAGAAACGGTACTCTACCGGGCCATGAAGAGCAAGTCAATTAAGGCACTGGAGAAACTATGCTTTCTTGAGAACTATACCGGGATCTTATCTCACGATCATGAGAATGCTTTATATCATTTTGGGACAGACCACGCAGAATGTAATGTCCATATCATCCGGTATCTCCGAAAAAATACAGAGGAGACGGGGCATATATGGTCAGATGAAATGATCTTGCTGTTAAGCGGGATGAATAAAGCCAGGAAAGCCCTTATAAAAGAAGGTGTCAATCATTTTCAGGAAGAAACAGTCCGTACATACGAGAAGCGCTATCAAGAGTTATTGGAGCAGGGGCGTAAGGAGAATAAAAAAACGAAGTACAAGTATGCAAAGCAAGATGAAGCGGCACTGATTAACCGTATGGAAAAATACAGCCATAACCATCTTTTATTCTTGCATGACTTTGAAGTCCCATTTGAGAATAATATAAGTGAACGTGATCTGCGCAAGGTGAAGAACCGGCAGAAAATGGCAGGAGGTTTCCGGAAAGATAGTGGACATGAAATGTACTGTGCTATCTTAACAATTGTAGA
>CATJPU010000026.1 GCA_949742505.1 uncultured Lachnospiraceae bacterium
ACTCTCCGTTCAGCAGATTCGTAATCTTCCAGTCCGCCAGAGCCGTATATTTCCCCAGAAGATCCCCTGCCCCCGACGCCGTTAAGCGCATCGGCGCGTCCGCGATGACCTGACTGTCTGCGATTACCAGAATTGGCGAGACCGCTATCATGCTTTTCTTAAATCCATACCAGGACATAGCCGCCACCGTAGAGACGTAACCATCCACACTTGCGGCCGTAGGTATGGAAATAAATGGAATCTTCCGCTCATACGCACAGTACCGCGTCAAATCATGGATGGTTCCGGAACCTACTGCAACCAGACAATCTGCATCCGCCATGGTATCCAAAGTTTCTTTTACTTTTGCAATTCCTCTTTCATCGGCATGAAGATTCTGGGAATCCAACACGATACGCCGCAAATTCTCTATCCTCTGTTCTACCCTTTTTCCCGCCGCCTTGTAGGTATTATCATCACAAATCATTACAAAATTGTAGTAACCGGCGAAAGAACCGCCGCTTAAAATATCCGGTATTCTATCCAGCGCCCCCGCTTCCAGATAAATCTGTTCTACCGCTAATGTATGCTCCCTTCCGCAGCTGCATTTTCCGGTAAACTCTTTCATATTAATCTTCATTATTCTTCTCCTCTCTCGCTATATCCCATTCCGCTCGCAGCAGAATATAGGTTCTAAGTATTCTGCGTGAAATTTCTTCATGAACAATTCACATTTGCATAAAAACAGGTAATAAACATTCTCACCGCAGTCCGATAAAGTCTCGTAATTTCCCTGTCCTTTGGAAATAATTATATCCGCTTCCAATACCCGTTTTCTAACCTTTTCCGGCAGCAGATGGATACAGGTCCCGGCAACATCCGTACCGTTTCCAATTACATAAGCTTCCTTATCAAGTCCTGTCTGCACTGCGTCTTCCACCGTCGCGTCATTTCCCACTTCGCGTCCCCTTGTAAGCACCGTAATATCAATCTGCGGCGCATACTTTTTTATCTCCCGAATCAGCAGCTTATCTATCACGATTTCCCCACAATTATCCGTAATATATACCAATCTCTTTGCTCCATGCAATTCCTTACAAAATCTGTCATACACCGCCAAATCAATATTCGTCACACAAAAATTTGACAAAAGTTCTGTTAATTTATCCCCGCTGACCCCATCCATCGCAATAAAATCAATATAATTCCCTGCCTGCGCCGCCTGAATTGCTGCTTTTAATGAATCCTCCGCGCTCAGTATCCTCCGGTATATGTTATTTTCCTGCTCCAGCATAAGCTGATTATATTTCCTCTTTAATTCTTTATAGGACGGAAGCGCTCCATAAACTCCGTCAAACACTTGATAAAAAGCTGCAAGATACTCCGGCGCCGTCAGTGTTCCCTCCTTCTGTAAAACAGCGTCCACTTTTTGTAAATACTCCGCGCGCTTTACGCTGTCTTTAATTTCCTCCGCTCTCTTAACCTCTTTGTCTCTTAAACATTTCAAACAGCCCGCTTCAATTTTCATATCCTTTTCTCCTTCTATCCCTGAAAAGCCCGAATTAAGGCGCGCCCTTAAGTATACCCTCCGGGCGCCCCTAACGGCCATTCGGCCTTTTCACAAAGTATACCCTCCGGGTACCCCATTATGGCCATTCGGCCTTTTCACAAAGTATACTCAAAAAGAGCCTGCCGAAACAAG
>CATJPU010000027.1 GCA_949742505.1 uncultured Lachnospiraceae bacterium
ATGATTGCCGGAAATCCTTTTTCCCACAGCATCCCATAAAGATAAGCCGGAACCTCCCTGCTGACTGCGCAGAACACCGGATACTGTTCCTTATCCTGTTCCAAATACAGGATATACCTTTGAGCCGGGAGCAAAAAATAGCAGAGAATCTTCCCTGTTTCTTCCAGCCGGTTACGGATCCATTTCGGAATGCCCCTCCCGCACCGCCTTGCTGTCCCAAACAATAACGCGGCGCTTTCTTTTAGCATATTCCTGCCCTTTTTCGTCTGCCGGAATGCAGTCTTCTGCCCATACTCAAATGGGTTCTCCTGTGCAGTGATTTCAAAGAGAGTTTTCAGCATAGCCTCGATCCGTCCGGCGCGTATTTTCTGATGTTCTCTCTCTAAAAAATAACAAAGCTCCAGAACATCTTCATAGCAGAGCCTTTTCCCGCACATCTGCCCTGCCGCCTTCGGGAGCTTATGGGCCTCGTCTGCCACCAGTACCTGGTAATCCGAGAGAAGCGGACGGTATCCCTTTGCCCTGTGGGACGCATCCGCAAGCAGATAATTGTGATTGCAGATCTGAAAATGAATCCCGATATTCTTTGCCGGATCCAGATGCCTTTGGTACCGGCAGCTCTCCCTTCCCTGACAGTCCTTTGGGCAGAACCGGGGTACGCATACCAGCCTCCGGTCAAATCCGCTTAACCCCTTCACCTGATCCATGTCATAACACGTAATCAGAGAAAACAGCGCCTTTTTCTGGCCTTCGTTCTTTCTCTTATCCTGAACGGCCGCAAGACGCTGCTTTAAGCGGATGTCGCATACGAAATGTTCCTTTCCCTTCCGAACCACCGCCTTTAAGGGGGTATGGATGATCTTTTCTTCCAGCAGGATTTTAGACAGGAACGGAATGTATTCCCGCAGAATTGCTTCCTGCAGCGCAATGCTGGAAGTGGAAATAACTGCTGGCTGGCAGGGCACTGGCTTCGCCTCTGCATTCCCCCACCCTTCTTTATACTTCTGCCGCATGATGCATGCAGCCAGATATGCATAAGTTTTCCCGATGCCTACCCCCGCATCGCACAATGCTATCTGGTTTCCCCATAATGCATCCAGCATTTCATGGCTTAACCGGAGCTGTTCTTCCCGGACATTCAGCCCATGCTCCGGCAGAGCCTTACGGAAAATATACTCTGTTTCCTCATGCGCTTTCTCCCTGTATTTTCCGGCATATCCTTTGTTATTACCGTACCCCATCTGCCCTGTATCCCTTTCCGGCCTTCCGGTCCTGTGTTGTTGCACCTGCAGGGCTTTTTCCCATATGCTTTCCTGTTTTTGTATTTCCACCAGCCGGTACTGGAATTACTCTGACCGCTCCATTTCTATAGGAAAATCTTTCCGGGACTTTGTATCGCTCCATATACTCTGCAATCTGTTCCTTGCTCAAAGAGCAAAAACCTCCCCCCGCCGTACCCAATACAAGAAACGTACCGGCTATCACATCACACAGCCGCCCTTCACAGTCATAGAGCCCCCGGTTCGGCATAAGGCCTTTCAGTTTTCCATCGCCATTGAGAATGACTGCAGAAGCATCATCAAAGGGAAAGATTTCTTCGATATTCCCTCCAACTTCAGCCTGCAGGGATTTTAATCCGCTGGAAATTGTTTTTACATAAGGTTCTTTCAACGGCTCTACAACCAGAACGGTAATCCCGGCTTTTTTTCCATTATCCTTCATATCTAAAATTACCTTCTTTCA
>CATJPU010000028.1 GCA_949742505.1 uncultured Lachnospiraceae bacterium
TGAATCATTCACAAGACGCGACTCAAGAAAGCCTTCCGGTGTATATGGTTTTAAATCTGTGAGTATGTGCCAGATAGCGGTCAGGATCATACGGCAGATGGCAATGACAGCTTTCTTGTGACCGCGGCGTGCTTTTATACGCCGATAACGGGTAGTAAATTCAGGATGTTTCTTGGATTTGATCAAAGCATTTGCAACCTGCACCAAAACTGGTTTAAAATAGAAACCAGCACGGGAAATCCTAGTGGATTTGATTTTATGATTGCTTTGATCATTACGAGGACAACATCCAGCCCATGATACGAGGTTTTTAGCTGTGGGGAAGACAGACATATCACCTCCGATTTCAGAGAGCACCTGAATAGCAGTCAATGGGTTCTTATCGAACCCTGGTACGGTTCGTATAAGATTGAGAACGCTTTCATACTTATCACTGAGACGAAAGATTTCCCGTTCTATTTCTGCTTGATGCTTTTTTAATTCATCGATGTGATTCAGACATTGTCTAAGCTTTACAGCTTGTTCCGTAGAAATGGCGCCATCAACAGCAGCCTGTATTTCTTCAATAGGAGTTTTACACCTGCCATCAACAAAAGGTGCCACATCAAAAGTTTCCCCGGGGTGTTGTAAAATCTGTTCCGTGATGGAGCGAGAAGATTTCCCAAATACATCAGAAAAGACATCGTCAAGTTTAAAGTTGGATACAGTAAGACAATTCTGGGCACGGTTCTTTTCACCGGTAATCATGCAGGTGAGTTTGAAACGGTATCTTACAAGATCTCTTAACTGGCGAATATCAGCTGGTGGAATAAAGGAAGGCTTGACCATGCCGCACATATATAGATCGCAGATCCACTTAGCGTCTTTGCGGTCAGTCTTATTTCCTTTTTGTGGTTTGGTATATTTGGGATGAGACAGAGTAACCCATAAGTTATTCTTCTCTAAGACATTGAAAACCGGAATCCAATACTTGCCGGTAGATTCCATGCAAACGTCGTTACAGTTATATTTAACAAGCCAGTCACACAACTCTTGCAATCCTTTAGTAAAGGAAGAAAAGCGAGCTTGTTTATATTCTGTACGTCCGTTGGGATCGGTAATACCAATGCAGGCATAGATCCAAGTTTTGTGGACATCAAGTCCGCAACAGTTATTTTTAAGAATTTTAAACGACAATAAAATAACCTCCTGATGATTGTAAGTTTAAAACTGACAGTGACTGGTCATCCGGCAAAATCGAGTCGACTTTGGAAGAGATAAGTTTACGGGCTATGTTATGCGCCATTCATTGATGCCTTAACGGATGACCGACAACATATACAAATGCGAGGTCGCCGCTATACAGCCCCGCCACTCACCTCCACGTGTTCTGTAGTGTGTCAGTCTTATAAGAAGATAATATCAGAAAGACAACAGATTAGATAGCGAAAGATCGTGCACCAGTTTCATGACGCATTGGTGCCTTTCGCAGAAAGGCGGATTATACA
>CATJPU010000029.1 GCA_949742505.1 uncultured Lachnospiraceae bacterium
TAGCAGCAATGCTGGTTGCAAGTGAAATAAGTATACCTATTAATTGGATAATATCTGACGTATTCACAATTTTTCTCCTTTCTTTCGTACTCAGCTCTGGCGGGAGCCTGTACCTAAATTATAGGAGAATTGGAAGAAAATAACAAGGAGCAGAGAGAGGGTGAGACTTGATGATACAAAAGATTGCAGGGGCGTTAATGATTATGGCGTCCTTTGGCGTAGTATTTGCCATAACAGTAAAAGAAATGGGGTTAAAGGATGCATTGATTTTATGGGGGGAGGGAATTGGAATTACGCTACTTCTTGGAATTGGAATAGCGATTATGCTTTGAGATAAAAGGCAGTAACAAGTGAAGCAAAAAAGGAGGCGAAAAAAGATGTGGTTACTAAAGTTTCATGTCGCGGTTAGCATTTTGTGCCTGATGTCATACATGGGGGTAAGAATTGTTTTTAATGATAGATTAAAGCGGTTTGAGGGCAAGCAGAAAAAACCAAAGAAAAAGAATTACCTTAACTGGCTGTTATTTTTCTGCCCGGGATTTAATATAGCGTTTACGGCAGCTATCTGGCATATGGCGCTTTGCGATGATATAACGGCAGACATATTGAGAGATAAATATGACGAATAGAAAAGAATAAAGGGAAAGAAATGAGAAAGAACCTAAAAGAAGCCCGCCAAAAGGCAGGCATGACACAACAGCAGATGGCGGAGCGACTTGATATAGGATTGAGACACTACAAAAAGCTAGAGAGCGGTGAAACACTTGGAAGTATACCTTTGTGGGATGATATGGAAGATATTTTGAGAGTTAATCAGCGTGTTTTGCGAGAAATTCATCCCGACAAAGAAGATAATCCGTAGACACATCTAGTATATCGGCTATTTGGACAAGACCATCTAATGTTGGTTTAGCATCACCGCTTTCATATTTGCGGTAATTTCTGATACCGGTTTGTAATAAATCAGCCATCTTTTGTGCTGTTATACCACGTTCTTTTCTGGTTTGATTTAGCCTTTGGGAAAACATATTTGTACCTCCTAAAAAATAACTTGACAGTGCCATAATAATACACTATAATCAGGGCATAAATACAGTGCCATTATATGGCACTATAATATATTAGGAGGGCAAACCATGAAACTATATGACTTACAAGATGAGCTGGAAGATCTGCAGATTCAGCTAACAGTCATTCATGAAACTGCGAATGCATTAAAAATAACATTGGAAAGAGGGGAGCTGACCCCAGAGCAGACAGGCTGGATTTTATTTGGAATTAATAAGAATGTTGAAGAATCAGAAGCAAAAGCCGGGAGGCTGGTTGAGGAAACAATTGAGATGCGCAAAATTTTAGAAGCTTTATAGGACAGAGAATAACAGTGGAAACAAGTACAACCAATAGGTCATACACATTTAAAGAGGTGGTGCGAATGAAATACATAAATATTGTTGTAATCGACGGGAAAGAAGTGGACATCAGTACATTGGATAAGGAGAA
>CATJPU010000030.1 GCA_949742505.1 uncultured Lachnospiraceae bacterium
CATAAACAAAGGATGCCATATCCTTAGGGTCTTTCATGAAACTTTCAATTATCTTTTCTAATTTTTTAATGCCAGACTCTTCAAACTGTTGTATACTCCTAATCATAGGGAACACCTTTCTTTGTGCTATTGGTCTTCGTCGACTAATATAATAACACAAAACTGGCGTTCCCTTTTCTATGTGTCCTACAAAAATTTTACGCTAGCTCAATGCTTCATCTTGAATTTAGAACAACCGTTCCAAAACATTCGTTCTTCCACCCTTTTCTATTAATTTTTTTGCTTTCCTTATCAAATCAAATAAAAAAGCCGATATAATTTTTGGAATATTAGGCCGTTATGAGGCTATGTCAGATCAGATTACAATTTGTCTCAAAGGAACATAACGGACGAAAAAAGGAGAGCTAAGCTATGATAAACTACATACGAAATTTAAGAATCAGATTCAAACTTTATATTCTTATAGGAGTTGCACTGATTGGTATGCTCCTCATTGGAGGTATGTCTTTTTTCCAGATGGGACGGCTAAACGACATGACAAGCGATATCGCCGAAAGCTGGCTTCCCAGTATAGATACGGCAAGGGACATGAGCAACACTCTTTCCAATATCCGTCTGAATGAATTGGGCTATCTTACCGCAATTTCTGATGAAGTGGAAGAATCCAGCCTGCAATATCTCCAAAAAGAAAAGGAAGAGATTGCGAATCTTTTAGCTACATACGGGGGATTAATCGACGAAGAAGAAAGAGCCTTCTATGAAACCTCGATGAATCTGTGGACACAGTATAATGAGGCTGATGAGGAAATTCTTGCGTTGGCAAAAGAAGGACGTAAAACAGAAGCCCGGTCTATTCTGGAAGGCAGATGTGTAGAACTTTATAATTCCTTAAACAGCTCCTTTAACGATATTATCACCTATAATACAGAAGGAAGCGATGCTGCTGCCAAAGAAAGCGCTTCTCTTTACAGAAACGCCGTCTTTCTTATGGCAACCATTATTATTGTTATTATATTGATCGGAGTCTTTTTCTCCTTTGTGATCATCCGCCTTATTAAATTTCCAATTTCCGAAATTGAACAAGCTGCCACCAGAATGGCAAAAGGAGATTTGGATGTGGAGATTTCCTACGCTTCCAAAGATGAGATTGGCGTTTTATCTACACAGATGCGTAACTTAATTCATAAGCTTCAAGTTATCATTGACGATGAGAATAAATTCCTTGCTAAAATGGCCGCCGGAGATTTTACCGTCGATTCCATCTGCGAGGAAGAATATACCGGTGGATTCCATCCGCTTCTGGTTTCGTTCCGCGGCATTGCGGAAAAGTTGAACGACACTATGATCCGGATCAGCCACAGTTCGGCGCAAGTTGCCAGCGGCTCCGAACAGGTATCCAACGGCGCCCAGGCTCTTTCCCAGGGAGCAACCGAGCAGGCCAGTTCCGTACAAGAGCTTGCTGCTACAATTAACGAAATTTCCAATAAAGTCAGCCAAAACGCAGACAGTGCAAAACAAGCTGATACGATGGCCGGCGCCGTCAGCACGGAAATGAATGTCAGTAATGAAAAAATGCAGCAGATGATACAGGCAATGAATGATATAAGTAACTGCTCCAATGAAATTGGTAAGATTATCAAAACAATTGAAGATATTGCATTCCAGACCAATATCCTTGCCCTTAACGCCGCCGTAGAAGCAGCCCGTGCCGGAGAAGCCGGCAAAGGCTTTGCCGTAGTAGCCGATGAAGTCCGCAATTTGGCGAGCAAGAGTGCAGAG
>CATJPU010000031.1 GCA_949742505.1 uncultured Lachnospiraceae bacterium
GTGTGGAGTGAACTGTTACAGTGAAAGAATCGAGTAACATAAATAATCTGCCGCAAAGGCGGCAGATTAGGATCGGGTTGTCTCCCGTTCGTACAGAACTGTAGGGATGATTTTATGGACTGGTTCCGTAAGAGGAACCGGTCTTCTTTTTTTGCGCTCATTCATCTGCTCTACCAGCAGGCTTACTGCTTCATAAGCCAGTTTATCTATCTGCTGACCAACGGTGCTGATGGGGATAACGGCTTCTCTGGAAACGGGGGAATTGTCAAAACCTACGAGAAGAATATCTTCAGGCAGCCGTCCGTATTTCCGATAGAGAAGATTCAGCAGAACATTGGCCTGGGTGTCATTAGAAATGAAGATACCCTTCTTAAGGCCGGTATAGAGCTGTGCTAACTCATCCAATATGTTAGTTAAATGCATTTGCATAGATTCATGAGAGTTTCCGGTTTCCCGCAGGATGAGCCGGTGTTTCAGCTGGTGTTCCGCGCAGTAATCAAGAAAACCCTGTACACGTCCATAGGCCGGAATATCAGGATTGGAAGGAGAATTAATATGCAGGAGCATTTCACAGTTGTGTTTGTGCAGGAGGCTGGCGGCCTGCCTGCCGCCTGTGCAGTTGTCGGAGTTGACGCTGCAGACCTGTCTGTCTTCCCGTTCTATCGTTACAATAGGAATAGGAAGCTTTGCAAGTTCCTCAGAGGGGATGGTGTGGCTTAGGATAATCAGACCTTCAATTTTGTAGGCAAGAAGTTCCTGAATATACTGCCGTTCAGTTTCTTCCTGTTCATTACCTGCAAAAACGAGAAATTTGTAACCAAATGTTTCGTAAGTGGAAAGGATTTGATTCAGCATTTCCGAATAATAGTGGAGGATTAGATTTGGAATGATGATTCCGATGAATTCAGTCTTGCCGTTGGCAAGGATACGGGCTACTTTATTCTCTTTGTAATCCAGCTCAATCAGCGCCTGCGCGATGATTTCCTGATTCTGCAGAGTTAGCGAATCGGGGTTGTTGAAATATCTGGAAATTGTGGTTTTGGAAAAATTGGTGTATTTTGCAATATCATCAAATGTAACATTTTTTTTCTGGGTCATTTCGTCGGTGTCCTTTCTGTAGAAGAGAGCCTTTAAGTGATTTTAAGCTCTTTTTTTAGTATAACAAAAAAGGAAATCAGGGACAACGAGTAATCGGTTAAGTAACCGGTTTTGTGAATTATATACAAATTGGATATCCGCAAATCAGATATATGTTACAAATATATTTTTGGTAATTGACGATGGTATGCGGCGGTGCTAAGATATACTTATAAAGTAACCGGTTACTTTACCGGTTACAAAAATAAAAAAGGGTTTACTGTATAGAGCAGTGAGCAAAAAGAGAAGCGAGGAGGGAAGAAACATGAGAGCAACATGCAGGGCAAAGCTTATAGCGCTCGGACTGATTCTGGCGCTGATGACCATGATGCTGACCGGATGCAGGTTCGGATTTGCAAGTGATCCGGATGATCCGAATGAGGAAGAAGAGGTCATACCCATTGACACATCGGTAGATACATTTGAGTATGATTCTTCTCTGGAGGGAACAAGTATTACTCTTTTGAATTCCAAGGCGGAGATTCAGGTGGCGCTTGGGGAAATGGGAGCTGCATTCGAGGAAAAGTCCGGCGTTCATGTGGAGGTGATGCCGGTAACAGACGGGGATTCTCCTTATACCAAGGTGGTCAGTCTCTATAATTCAGGGAATCCGCCTACGATGTCGATTCTGGATACGACGGA
>CATJPU010000032.1 GCA_949742505.1 uncultured Lachnospiraceae bacterium
CGGCGGTACTGGATGTACGTCATCCGGAAGCCAGAAGATCAGGGAAAGATTGGATGAGGAGATTAAGAAGAACGGTCTGGAAGAGGAAGTATGTGTGATTAAGACAGGCTGCTTTGGTCTGTGTGCATTGGGACCGATTATGATTGTGTATCCGGAGGGAGCTTTCTACTCGATGGTGAAGGAGGAAGATATTCCGGAGATCGTTGAAGAGCATCTGGCCAAAGGCAACGTGGTAAAGAGGCTTCTGTACGACGAGACGGTAAAGGGTGACGAAGTTCTTCCTTTGCAGGAGACGAATTTCTATAAGAAGCAGCACAGAGTTGCGTTGCGTAACTGCGGCGTGATCAGCCCGGAAGATATTGAGGAATACATAGGAACTCATGGATATGAAGCGCTGGGCAAGGTCCTGACTGAGATGGAGCCGAAGGATGTCATTCAGGTATTACTGGACAGCGGACTCAGAGGCCGGGGCGGCGCCGGATTCCCTACGGGTATGAAGTGGAAGTTTGCCGCTGCCAATGAGGCGGATCAGAAGTATGTCTGTTGTAATGCAGACGAGGGAGACCCGGGCGCGTTTATGGATCGTTCTGTATTGGAAGGAGACCCCCATGTTGTACTGGAGGCAATGGCAATCGCAGGTTATGCTATCGGAGCATCACAGGGGTATATCTATGTGCGGGCAGAATATCCAATTGCGGTAGAGCGTCTGAACATCGCGATTAAGCAGGCAAGAGAATATGGCATGCTGGGCGAGGATATTTTTGGAACAGGATTTAAGTTTGATATCGAGTTAAGACTTGGAGCAGGAGCATTTGTATGCGGCGAAGAGACAGCGCTGATGACTTCCATTGAAGGCAACCGGGGCGAGCCGCGCCCGCGTCCGCCGTTCCCGGCGCTTAAGGGTCTGTTCCAGAAGCCTACGATTCTGAATAATGTTGAAACGCTGGCGAATATTCCGCAGATTATCTTAAACGGCGCGGAGTGGTTCGCGGCTATGGGTACCGAGAAGTCCAAGGGAACCAAGGTATTTGCTCTTGGCGGCAAGGTAAATAATACAGGACTTGTGGAGATTCCGATGGGAACAACTCTGCGTGAGATTGTAGAAGAGATTGGCGGAGGTATTCCGAAAGGTAAGAAGTTTAAGGCTGCCCAGACCGGCGGACCGTCCGGCGGATGTATTCCTGCAGAGAAGTTTGATACGCCGATTGACTATGACAACCTGATTGCGATTGGCTCCATGATGGGATCCGGCGGTCTGATTGTTATGGACGAGGATACCTGTATGGTAGATATCGCTAAGTTCTTCCTGGAGTTTACCGTAGACGAGTCCTGCGGCAAGTGTACCCCATGCCGGATTGGTACCAGACGTATGCTGGAGATTCTGGATAAGATTACCAAGGGTCAGGGAACCATGGAGGATTTAGACAGGCTGGAAGAGCTGGCCGCTCATCTGAAGTCTAATTCCCTGTGCGCACTGGGACAGACGGCGCCGAATCCGGTACTTTCTACTCTGCGTTACTTTAAGGATGAGTACATCGCCCACATTGTAGATAAGAAATGTCCGGCAGGCGTATGTAAGGATTTGCTGCAGTACAAGATAGATGCTGATAAATGTAAGGGCTGTACATTATGTGCAAGAATTTGTCCGAATGAAGCGATTGTAGGTAAGGTAAAAGAACCTCATGCAATCAATCCAGATAAGTGTGTGAAGTGCGGAGCTTGTATGGAAAAATGCCGCTTTGGCGCTATTTACAAAGAGTAAGGGAGGATGGAGAATATGGAAAATATTAATCTTACAATTAATGGCCTTAAAGTA
>CATJPU010000033.1 GCA_949742505.1 uncultured Lachnospiraceae bacterium
CAGGGCGCTGCCCTGAGAACCCGCAAGGGACTTGTCCCTTGACCCATTTTCGGGCTCTGCCCGAACCCGTCCTCGCCGGAAGGCAGGAAAAGGGCGCAGATGCCCCCTTTTTTGTTTAACAGGATAATCCGTGAGCCTTATGTCAATAGACTTTCGCGGCATATCCTCACGGACGGCAAAACCGTCCGCTCCGGTATTCCACGGTTCTATTGACAACAGCTCCGCTCCGATGCAGCAGCACTGTTTTTCTGCATGTTCAGGATGGTCTGCTGGCCGAGGAAGATAAGCAGCTGCCACCTGCCCGGCATATTGTCGGCGCCCTGCAGCAGTTCCACTTCATTGAGGACTTTATATCTATTGTGTTTATGAGGGCGCAGGAAGTTATAGTAGGCAACCCAAAGAGCCAGGTCATAGTTAGCTCCGTCAATGTTATCAAATCCGTTTGTATGGCGGTAGGAAGCCTTATAGGTGCGGTTAAGGCGTTCGATCATCTGCTTGAATGGCCGGTACTGCATAGAAACAGCATCGTCGTTGGTAAGTCCGATTACCTGAGTGATTTTGAAAGCAAAGCCTTTTCCAAATTTCTTGACAAACTCCATTGCGGCGAGCGGATAGGCGCTGTAACCGTCAGCGATGAACTTAAAGTTTTCGGGCAGCTTTGTGAGTCCCCGGAAAGCCATGCGCATGGCAAGAATGCAGGGACCGACGCCGCGGTTGTCAGATATCTGGTAGCCGATAATGGAACGGGTTGCCGCGTTCATGATAAACCAGACATAGGATTTGATGCCGCGGATTTTGATGTAGGTCTCGTCAGCGGTGAAGACTTCTCCTTTCTGGTAAGGGTACTGGTCAACAAAGGGCTTGATGCACAGAGCCGCAGTCTTGCAGTAATTAGCGATCTGCTGGTGTGAAATGCTGATGTTGTATAAGTCCTTCAGGGCCTGGGAGGTTTTACGCAGGGACAGCCCAAGATTGACGTGCAGAGTCAGGCATAGGGACATGACATGTGCGTTGTGCCTGCTGAATCTCAGGGAGGAAGCATTCTTTGGCAGGGAGTTTAAATCCATGCTGAAAAAATCTATCGTGAATTCGCGGTAGATGTAGTGGAGCTTATATTTATTTTTGCCGTAATCCGCTCCCAGGTCATCCTGATCCACCTTTTTGAGGTTGTGGAGATAGCAGGGGCATTTGGGATTCACACATTTGTGGATGATAAAGTGTCTGCGTTCTTTCTTTGGGACAAGGGTATTTCCACAGTGAGGGCACCGCAGTTTGGCAGAGGAGAAGCGGCTTTCGTCCGGAGAGAATCTGGCAGCGCAGATTTTGCACAGGAGCTGTCCTTTGGAGCCGTTGTTCCTGTATAAAAAAGGCTTCGGGGCATCGCAGCGGGGGCAGGAGCAGTCATCAGGGATGTCGCATTCAGAGCGGCGGCTGATGGGGCGGATCTTCTTACCATAGCGTTTTTCGTAATAGGGGATAAGATCTTTGTAAGTCCAGTCCTGGCGAAAATCGGTGACCAGAGGGAGTTCATCAATTTTGAACTTCTGGTATTTGGGGGAATGGGAATCGTCAAAAGCCCATTGCTTGAGAGGGATGTATCTGCAGATAAAAGAAAGTAACCAGCAATTCATTTGATAAAGGTATTGAATGATGTTGAGTAAATAAAGTATAATGTCCATGAGCAATGAATATCCTTTCGGTTATGTTTGTTTGGCGATAGACATTATACCAAAAAAGGGAGGTCATTGCTCTTTTTATTTGCAAACTCCTGTAAATCAAGGTTTTAGTAACAAAAAATAGGGTAGTATTTGACACTACCAA
>CATJPU010000034.1 GCA_949742505.1 uncultured Lachnospiraceae bacterium
AGCATCGAAGTCTTTTCTTCTTTCGGACTCCATTTTCCCAACTATTTCCCTTTGTATTATCACTTTTTATCTTTCACTGGTAACTTTCTCTCATCTTAGCCAATATATCCTCGCGGTCCGCATCACTTAATTCGCCGACATTCCATCCAAATCCCGCATGATCGTTCTCATACCGGGGAATCAGATGCATATGGAAGTGAAATACAGTCTGACCTGCGCAGGCTCCGTTGTTCTGCACTACATTAAATCCATCACACTTCAAAACTTCTGTCATCTTCACAATCATTCTCTTCGCCAGCAGAATTACCTTCTCTGCCAGCTCATCCGGCAATTCATACAGATTCGGATAATGTTCCTTCGGTAAAATCAATGCATGACCCTTTGATGCCGGACCAAGATCCAAAATTACACGAAAATCATTATCCTCGTACAATGTTGCCGATGGAATCTCTCCATTTGCAATTTTGCAAAAGATACACTCGTCTCTCATAATACCTACCCTCTCTCTAAAATTTTATACAAAAACGATAATGCCGACACAAAATCGTCTCTTGCATATTCTAACCGCCGGTGTTACACTGATAATCCAGAAAGGCGGTGCATATTATGTTTACAACCACAAATCTCGACAAATTAAAACAAATTATGGCTGAAAGCGATGAACATGCCGACACAATCGGCGGGCTTATCGCCTCTTACAAGGAAACAATCAGCGCTGTTACCCATGAGATCCGCAATCCTCTGACTCTGATATACAGCTCGATGCAGCTTATTGAATCAGAACATCCTGAAATACAAAACTTTCGGCACTGGAATGCTCTCCATCAGGACGTCTTATATATGATGCAGCTTCTGACAGATCTGTCTGGTTATAACAACGGACTTACATTACACAAAAAGGATCTGAATACCTCTGCATTTATCAAACAGCTTGTCTTGTCCTTTGCCGCCTCTTCTGAAGCATCGGATATCGAATTTACTTCCTGTATCGCTCCGGAACTTCCGTCTGTACAGGCTGATGCTTCCAAACTCAAAGAAGTCCTTCTGAACTTACTAAAAAACGCTTTCGAAGCATGCCCTTCCGACGCCAACGGTTCCGTCCGGCTAAAAGCTGATACCATAACTCATACACCTGGGAACAATATCCATCTGCGCATTCAGATTCAGGACAATGGCTGCGGCATCCCTCCCGAACAAATGGATGTGATCTTCAAACCCTTTGTCACCTTCAAAACCGGAGGCACAGGTCTTGGTTTGCCCTTAAGCAAACGCATAGTCGAAGCACATGGCGGAACACTCACCGTTACATCTGAAACGGAGACAGGAGCTACCTTCACCATACTTATTCCTGCCTGCTCCGATTCTTCCGATACAGAATAACCGCCAGAACAAAGCCAGCCGCCGCGCCTCCAATATGCGCCGAATTATTAATCCCTCCGTTAGTAAAACCATGATACAGGGAAACTGCCATCATGAATAAAATCCCCTTTCCTGATACGTTTCCAACCCTTCCATGATTACGGATTGCAATATAGAACAGCGCTCCAATAATTCCAAATACCGCACCGGAAGCTCCTGCCGACACAGCATATTCTTCCGTATGCAGCTCTGTTATAAGAGATGACAAATTCCCAGCAAATCCGCTGACCAGATACAGTAATACATACTTTACCCTGCCAAGCTCATGCTCCAACTGCCACCCCATCAATACAAGCGCTATCATATTGTTCATCAGATGCTCAAATCCATAGTGAAGAAACATGCAGGTAAACAACTCTTCGTATTTACCTGCATAGATAATATCCGGGGTATACATAGCGCCATGCTCCAGC
>CATJPU010000035.1 GCA_949742505.1 uncultured Lachnospiraceae bacterium
CGTACTATCCATAAAAGGCGTGACAATACGCTGTACTCAAGGGAAAAACGTTTACGTTGACAAACGGGGTGCAGATCCTCCAATGTGCCGTCAAACTTGGTCCTGCCTAAAACGATTATAAAACAAAAGGAAGCTAAAAACAGTAGTGGAGCCAGTCCCCATTTTCATTATAGGCTGTGATAACCCTTCATGATTCGCTGACAAGTTAAAAGAGATTAACCGAAAGCATCAGAACAATACTGAAGAAAAGGAAGTATCAGAATTAATAGCAGATTTGGAAAACATCTAAAGAGAATGGCTCCATGCTTCAGAAGCCCTGAACGGACAGAGAAAAGAATATGCAGAGCTGATTGAAGAAGTAAGGCAGATGAGAGAGACATTTGTGTCTATATAAAATAAAGAAATATAGTAACCAGTATAAAGGAACCCGATAACTATTTACGTACAGAATGAATAAGAGAATATTTGGAATAGACAGGGCTGAAAATGTCCTGCGTTAATAAATTAAAGGTTTGCTGAACGTTTTGTTCGGTGAGCCTATTATTATAGATATAGGAGTTGATGCAACCATAGAAGAGAAACTGCTAAAAGAGAAATTTAACCCGGAAATCTTGCGGTATGTGTTAGATAATAATATAATTGACTTATCATACGTGTAAGAGAAAATTGAGATGGCTGAGATATGAAAACAACATACTCATAAAATATGGGAAGGAAAAGACGAAGAAATAAATCGCCGTAATCATACAAGTGAAGGATACCTTTTCAATAAAGACGGGGAATCAATCAAAGAAACTGCGGTATCATGGAGATTAAAGAAATATTGCAAGCATTTGGGAATCTTATATAAAAGTCCGCACAAGATTAGAAAGACATATATTTCTACTTTAATTGATGATGGATTAAATATTGATACAATCCGAAGGCTGGCAGGTCATGAGGATGAAAGACAACCTATGGAAGTTACTGTTACGACAGGCATTCGAGTAAACAGGTTGAGGCGCAGTTAGAAAATGCTCTTTGCATGAAAAGAAGTATTGCATTTAATAAAGTGGAAGATTTAGCAGTATAAAGAGTGTAATCACAAAGATGAAAAATCGTAATCACCGTAATCACTGTTAGTGATAACGTTCCATACTGTAAAAATAAAAGAACCCTTGAAAATCAAGGATTCTTAAGCTTTATACAGGATGCGGAGAAAGGGACTTGAACCCTCACAGGATAAACTCCCACTAGAACCTGAATCTAGCGCGTCTGCCATTCCGCCATCTCCGCTC
>CATJPU010000036.1 GCA_949742505.1 uncultured Lachnospiraceae bacterium
TGTTGTGTCTATATTTGATTTTTAAACCACCGGAAGATGGTTTATTTGCCATGTCCTTTATTTCTTGGTTGTCTTCTACTTATTTGTTTCAAACTTATTTCCTCCATTATGAAATATATGATATTGCCTTTTTCTGCCCTTTGACGTATCAAAGTGCGGTCAGGGAAGCAGACTTATCAATAGGGTCTGCCAGAAAACATGCCCATCCGCACAGGTGGAAATATTTTTCAGCACACTCTAAGGAAATGATTTCCTAACAGACAGGAAATCGTTAAGTTGTTGCGTGCAAAAGACAAATGTTATCATTGTACCATGATATGAAGCTGTCAGACAATAAAAGAAGGAAAAACGGCATCTAAGAGGTGACAAAATGTTTGACTTGCAGGATAGACATAAAAGAATCATACATGGGCCTAATATTAGAGAAGTGGAAAAGTCAGAGCCAGAGATTGTCGTATCAACAGAATCAAAACAATTCGGATTGGTATGGATACGGCGATTACAATCGGGCATCCGGCCACCCTGGCGGCGTCAAATACATGGCGTTTATGGATAATGTGGTGCGGAACTATGTTTGCAATGGATTTGTACGGAGTGACGCCGGATATCTTCGCAATCGGAAAAGCCCTTGGCAATGGCTTCCTGATTTCTGGTACTGTGATAAGTGAGAAATTAAAAGGTTTTCAGGCCGGCAATGACGAAAACTTTACTTTCTGCAATAATCCGATGGCACAGGCGGCAGCCCTCAAGACAATTGAGATATTAATTCGGGATCATGTTCCGGAAAATGCCTGCATAATGGGTGGATTTCTAACAAAAGGACTGAAAGAGATTCAGAAGAAATATCCGATTATGGGTCTGGGCGGGTCGTCGCCTCATGTAATTAAAGTAAAGCCGCCGCTGATTATCAATGAGACAGAGTGTGCTTCTTTCCTGGAGCGGTTTGAGAAGACGATGAAGGAAGTATTGTTTTAAAATCAATAGATTGTATAATGCCGCTTTTAATGATAGAATGTTCGTTAGGAAGTTTTCGACAGCAAGACGTCATAGAGATAGTATGGCGTTTGCTGTTGATAAAGAAAACAGCGGATAGAAAGAGCAGGAATTATATATGAAGATATTGATTGTGAGCGATACCCACAGGTCCTTAAAAACGCTTCGGGAGGTGCTTGAGCGGGAGGAGCCGATAGATATGCTAATCCATCTGGGCGACGTGGAGCGGCAGATGGCGGAGATCAGACAGATGGTGGACTGTCCCATCCACATGATTGCAGGAAATAATGATTTTCTCTGCGGGCTTCCGAATGAAGAAGAATTTCGTATTGGAAAATATCAGGTGTTCATTACCCATGGGCATGGGTATCTGGTGAACATTACGGAGGAGCATCTGCAGGAGAGGGCAAGAGAGCTGGGGGCGGATATCGTGATGTATGGGCACACTCACAGACCGCTTCTGATTAGCGAGGAGGATCTGGTAACGCTGAATCCGGGAAGCCTTACTTATCCCAGGCAGAGCGGCAGGCATCCGAGCTATATTGTCATGGAAATGGACAGAGCGGGAGAAGCGGCGTTTGAGATTCGGTATCTGTAACGGAAAAGGCTCTGAATTACAAGTCCTGCTTTGCGTGTCAAAGGAAACGAAGCGTGAAAATAGAAAAAATGGTAAAAATGTGAAAAAAAATAAAAAAGATGTTGACAAGCTAATAGTGTTCATATATAATATGATTTGTGTCGCGGAAGTGAGCAAAATAAAATACGATCGGGGTGTGGCTCAGCTTGGCTAGAGCGCCTGGTTTGGGACCAGGAGGTCGCAGGTTCGAATCCTGTCACCCCGATACTCATGCGGGTGTAGTTCAA
>CATJPU010000037.1 GCA_949742505.1 uncultured Lachnospiraceae bacterium
CAATAGTTATTATATTTCATTTTTCGCAAAAAAGCGTGTCACAATTTGCACAAAAATTTGCACAATCGATTGTTTTGCTTTGGGCGTTATTGCCTTGAAGTATAGATTTTGTTACATTAACTTAAGAAAGACAGACAGGAATTTTTTGCTGCGGGTTATGTCAGGAACGGCAAAATTCCAATGAGGAGGTATATGTTATGAAGATTTGTAAAGCGTCAGATTATAAGGAAATGAGCAGAAAAGCGGCGAAAATCATTGCGGCCCAGATTACGATGAAACCGGACTGTGTTCTGGGACTGGCAACCGGTTCCACACCCATCGGTCTTTATAAATATCTGGTAAAATGGTATCGTAAGGGAGATTTGGATTTTTCAGAGGTTACAACGGTGAACCTGGATGAATATAAAGGACTGCCGAAGACGAATAATCAGAGTTATGACTTTTTTATGCGTGATAATCTGTTTGACCGGGTCAATATTGAGGCGTCTAATACATATCTTCCGGATGGTCTGGCAGAGGATAGTGAATCCGAATGCGAGAGATATGAGAAGCTGATACGGAAACTTGGCGGGATAGATTTACAGCTTCTTGGAATGGGACACAACGGACATATTGGATTCAATGAGCCGGGGGAGGCGTTTGATCTTGCCACACATTGCGTAGATTTGCAGGAGAGTACGATTCAGGCGAATAAGAGATTCTTTGAATCGGCGGATGACGTACCGAAGCAGGCGTACAGTATGGGAATTGGAACGATTATGAAAGCAAGGAAAGTTTTGCTGGTTGTAAGTGGGAAAGATAAGGCAGAAACTCTTAAGAAAGCTCTTTATGGTCCGATTACTCCAAAGGTTCCGGCTTCTGTTCTTCAGATGCACCCGGATGTGACGGTGGTGGCTGATGCGGCGGCTTTCTCCCAGATGGAGAGGGGCTAGTACAGCGAATATGAAGGAATTGGCAGTTTGGCCTGCCTGTTTTCTTGATAGCACTACGCCCCAAGCCTCGACGTAGCCGCCGCTACGCCTGCGTTTGTGAAGCAGCACTCTCAGGAAAATATTCTGTGCCAAGTTATCCAAAACTTAATTTTCGTTGTGCTGGTGGCAGATTGCACAAAGTGTAAACAGGGAAATGATGATATAGTGAAGAAAGCGTGCGGATAATACAAAATAAGAGCCTCATTAGACAAAGATTTTTGTGCAAAATCGTGAGACAATATTAAAAATAGATTTTTGTATAAAGGAGGATGAATTATGAAAAAGAGAACTCGTATTCTTTCAGCACTGTTATGTACGGCTATGATAGCCGGCCTTACGGCATGCGGAGGCGGAGCTAGCGGAGATGGCGGCGAGAAGGACGCGAAGGATGAAGGCGGAGACGGCGGAAAGATTAAGCTGACATTCTCCACATCAGTGTATGTGGAAGAGCCTCATCAGAAGGCAATTGATAATTTGCTTGCAGCTTACAATGAGAAGAATCCG
>CATJPU010000038.1 GCA_949742505.1 uncultured Lachnospiraceae bacterium
ACTGTACGTGCTATAATTTTGGTGAAAGAAGGGGGAATTAAGATGAATTCAACAGATATTCAGAAGAAGGATCAGAAGTATATTGCCAATACGTATAAACGGTTTCCGGTATCTCTTGTGGAGGGAGAAGGAGCTGTTGCCCGCGACCCGGAGGGGAAGGAATACATAGATTTTACCAGTGGTATTGGAGTGAATTGTCTTGGATATGCGGATAAGGGATGGGCGGATGCGATTTCGGCGCAGGCACATAAACTGCAGCATGTATCGAATCTGTACAGTACCCGGCCGGATGTGGAGGCTGCTGAAAAGCTGTGTGAATATACAGGGTTTTCCAGAGTGTTTTTTGGCAATTCGGGTGCGGAGGCCAATGAAGGGGCGCTGAAGGTTGCAAGAAAATATGGGATGGAGAAGCATGGCGAACAGTGCAATACGGTGATTTCTCTTAAGAATTCTTTCCATGGGCGTACGATTACTACGCTGTCTGCAACCGGGCAGGATGCCTTTCATCAGTTTTTCTTTCCCTTTACAGAAGGGTTTAAGTTTGTGGAGGCCGGAGATACGCAAGGGCTGAAAGAGGCGGTGGACGAGACGGTCTGCGCAGTTATGGTTGAGCTGCTTCAGGGAGAAGGCGGAGTCGTTCCGGTAGATCCGGAATTTGTGAAGGAGATTGCCAGGATTTGCCAGGAAAAGGATTTGATTTTTATCATTGATGAGATTCAGACCGGAATTAGTCGTACTGGTACCTTTTTGTGCTATGAGCAGTTTGATGTGAAGCCGGATGTAGTGACGCTTGCTAAGGGAATTGGCGGCGGCCTTCCTCTTGGAGCGGTGATGATGAATGACAGAACCGCGGATGTGTTGGGATTTGGCCAGCACGGTTCTACCTTTGGAGGCAATCCGGTGGCATGCGCGGGCGCATGCTATGTGCTGGAACGGGTGATGAAGCCGGAATTTCTGGAGGAGGTGAATCAAAAGGCTGCATATATGAGGAAGAAGCTTCAGACGCTTCCGCAGATTCAATCTGTTACGGGACTCGGTCTTATGCTGGGCGCTGAGTTAGAAGAAGGACTGACAGCAGGTGAAGTCGCAGGCAGCTGTGCGGAGGAAGGCTTGCTTGTGCTGACAGCGAAGACGAAGCTGCGTTTTCTTCCGCCGTTAATTATCAGCTATGAAGAAATCGACCGGGGGATTGAGATTCTTGCGCACGTTCTGCAGAAGGTGCAGGGGCGTAAAATATAAGGAGGAAATGTATGAGTAAACCAGTATTAGTAATTATGGCGGCAGGTATGGGAAGCAGATATGGAGGTCTTAAGCAGATTGACCCGGTAGACGAAGAGGGACATATCATTATGGATTTCTCTATGTATGATGCGAAAAGAGCAGGGTTTGAAAAGGCGGTCTTTATCATTAAGGAGGAGAATGAGGCAGATTTTCGCACAGCAATAGGGGAGCGGGTATCCGAATATATGGAAGTCGAATATGCGTATCAGAAGTTAGAGAATCTGCCGGAGGGTTATCAGATTCCAGATGGAAGAGTGAAACCATGGGGTACGGCGCACGCGGTGTTAAGCTGTATTGACAAAGTGGACGGCCCCTTTGCGGTGATAAATGCGGACGACTACTATGGAGTAGAAGCATTTCAATTGATTTATGATTATCTGACGACACATCAGGATGACGAGAAATACCGGTATACAATGGTGGGATATTTGCTGGGGAATACAATAACAGATAACGGTTATGTATCCCGCGGCGTCTGTGTCACGAACGAGCAGAAAGAGCTTGTTTCCGTTACGGAGAGAACCCGGATTGAGAAGCGTGATTCAGGGATTGCTTTTTCTGAGGATGAAGGGAAAACATGGACAGATTTG
>CATJPU010000039.1 GCA_949742505.1 uncultured Lachnospiraceae bacterium
AATAAAACAATTATCTCCTATCAGACTGGAGATGTAAAGAAGCAGGTCTAAGGGTTTATAGGTATCCCTCGAACAACCTAAATACATTATACAAGGAGAGACATATCTATGAAGACAAATAAAAAATTACTAACGTTAACGATTTTGTTGATTTCTGCGACGGAAATGGGCGCTATGGGAATTGCGCCTTCGCTGGCTTCGATTGCGGCGGATTTCCCGGACCAGCCGATTACAACAATCATGAATATTATGAACTTTCCGGGTATCGCCATGATTATTGTGGCGTTGATTACACCGTCGCTGATTAAGGTGATACCGAAGAAAGTTCTCTGCAATATTGGCGTGTTCTGTTATGGAGCGGTAGGGCTTTTGGGATATTTTTTCAATTCCAGCATCACTCTTTTGTACGTGTGGGCCGGTCTGTTGGGGATTGGCTTCGGACTTTTGATGCCTACTTCTAACGGTCTGATTGCGGATTTTTATTCGGAAGAGGAACGGGGAGGAATTATGGGGATGCAGACGGTATTTACCAATTTAGGAGGCATCTACCTTACCTATGTAGGCGGCATGCTGGCGGCTATTTCCTGGCATATGAATTATCTGGCTTACTGTATCGGATTTGTTCCATTTGTACTGGGCTGTGTTGTAATTCCAAAAGAAAATATGGAGGAGACGAAGGAAGAAAGCAGAAAAGAAAAGACCCGGATGAACCCGAAGGTATTTATGTATGGAATTTTTATCTTCATTTTTATTGCGACGTATGGCGTTTTTAATAATAATATGTCCTTCCTGATTGAATCCAGTGGAATCGGCGACGCGGCTACGTCGGGGACGGTTACGGCTCTTTTCCTAGTAGGAGGCGTTCTGGGCGGACTAATCTTCGGACCTTTGAATAAGAAATTAAATGATTACATGTACTGTGTGGGATTTGGATTCTTAGTAATCGGATATCTTCTGGTTTATGCTGCAAATGGTCTTCCGATTCTGTTCCTTGGAGCGGTTATCTCAGGAATGTCAATCAGTCAGTGTATGCCTCAGTCCCTTTTGGGCGCGACGAACTGCTCGAAAGTTGCCGCGGTTACCGCTGCCTGCATGGTCATCCATGTGGGAGGACAGCTTGGTACATTCCTTGGCACCTACTTCTATACGCCTGTTCCGTTAATGTTCAGCGATGCGGTGGATTTCCGGTACATATTTGCTGCGGCTATGGCGGCGGTTATGGTGGTAGTATGCGCGGTATGCGTAACAATTGCAAATAAGAAGGGAGGAGATTAGTGTGGCGCAATTTCATCATTATAATTATGTATTTGAACCGATAAAAATCGGTAACATGACAGTCAAAAACAGGTTACAGTTTTCGCCGCTGGTATGCTCCTTATCCGGTACAAACGGAGGGGTGACGAGGGAATATCTGGAATTTATCAAGATGCAGGCGGCAACCGGAGTCGGCGTAGTCAATATCGGAGCAACTTCGATTGACCATGATACCGGGACGGATTATGTGGGAGAGCTGGATATTACGGACGATAAGAATATCATTGAGCTTCTGCGGTTGTCGGAGGCCGCCCACCGGTATGGGGCGAAGATTTCCATTGAACTGGTACATGCCGGGCGGGGAGCTAATCCGGAACTCTTGAGAGTTCCGGAGGCGATTGCGCCCAGTCCGATTCCCGTATCCGGAGGCAATACTCATATCCGGGAAATGAATTATGCGGATATAGAGAAAATAAAGAAAGAATATGCGGACTGCGCGGAACGTCTGGTAAAGGCAGAGTTTGACATGATTCTTCTGCACGCGGCTCATGGGAATCTGATTGCCCAGTTTTTGTCGCCCTTATTTAATAAGAGAACGGACCAGTACGGAGGAAGCGAAGAAAAC
>CATJPU010000040.1 GCA_949742505.1 uncultured Lachnospiraceae bacterium
GCGCAAAAAGAGGTAGACACGATTATTCGTGAAGAAGGAGAGGCGGCTGCATTAGAAGTTGGCGTTCATGGAGTTCATCCGGAGCTGATTAAGCTTCTTGGACGTATGAAGTTCAGGACCAGTTATGGACAGAATGCATTGAAGCATTCCATTGAAGTTTCGCAACTGGCAGGACTTTTAGCAGGCGAGATTGGTTTGGATATACGCCTTGCCAAGCGTGCGGGACTTTTGCATGATATTGGTAAATCAATCGATCATGATGTGGAGGGCTCGCATATTCAGATTGGCGTGGATCTTTGCAGAAAATACAAAGAGTCGGCCATTGTCATTAATGCGGTTGAGTCGCATCATGGCGATGTAGAGCCAGAGACTTTGATTGCATGTGTCGTTCAGGCGGCGGATACGATATCGGCGGCCAGACCAGGCGCGAGAAGAGAAACAATCGAAACATATACAAACAGGTTAAAACAATTAGAAGAAATCAGCAACCAGTTTAAGGGAGTTGATAAGTCTTTTGCTATTCAGGCAGGTAGAGAGATTCGAGTTATGGTAGTTCCAGAGCAGGTATCTGATGCAGATATGGTATTGCTGGCCAGGGATATTTCAAAACAGATTGAGTATGAGTTAGAATATCCCGGGCAGATTAAGGTGAATGTAATCCGCGAATCAAGGGTTACTGATTACGCGAAATAATTACCATGTAGAAGATAAATGTAAAAGAACCGGGTCTGTTGATCCGGTTTTTTTAGCATACAGGATTGGAGGAAAAGGATGGCTGAGGAAGTAAGAAGGATAAAAAGAGAATTGGTTCATAAAGGAGCGGTAATTGATATTTACTGCGATACGATGGAATTTGAAAACGGCAATACCGCCAAGTGGGACTATATTCATCATGACGGCGCGGCGGCTGTCGTACCGGTGACGGATGAAGGTAAGATTCTGATGGTGCGTCAGTATCGCAATGCATTGGAACGCTATACGTTAGAGATTCCGGCAGGCAAACTGGATGACCCGAAGGAGGAAGGAATCGCCTGTGCTTCCAGAGAACTGGAGGAAGAGACCGGGTATCGCTCGGAAAATTTAGAGTGGCTGATCACTCTTCGAACAACCGTTGCCTTCTGTAATGAAAGAATCGAAATTTTTGCGGCCCATAATCTGATTCCATCCAGACAGAATCTGGATGAAGATGAATATATCGATGTTCAGGCATATTCGATAGAAGAGCTGAAGGCGAAAATATTTGCGGGCGAGATTGAGGATTCCAAGACGGTATCCGCTATTCTGGCGTATGACACAAAATATAACCGTAGAGCAGAATAATCTGAGATACCGGACATATAATGAAATATCCTGACAATATGAGGTGAATTGATGGTAATGAAGAATTACACCCGAGTTATGGTATTTTATTATATGACCGGTTTTTTTTGCGGAATCCTGTATACGAATTTGGTTTCAAAAGATTATGCAGCGTCCCTTGGAATATTCAGCGATTATTTTTTGAATCAATATATTCAGACAGACCTTGCCGGGAGTTCCTACATATGGTATTTAATCAAAATAAGGGTGGCTCCGCTTGCGGGTATACTTCTTCTTGGAGCAACACGTATTCGAAAGCCGGCTGCGGCCGCTTTTCTAATATGGACGGGCTTTTTATGCGGAATGGTATTTACGTCAGCTACGCTGCAGCTGGGAGTAAAAGGTATTGCGCTTTGCCTTGCAGCATTTCTTCCCCAGGGAATATTTTATGTGGCCGGATATGCGATTCTTTTGATTGGTTTATACTATTATCCGAAAATAAGTTGGAATTTTCAAAAAACAATTGCGGTTTTTCTTGCTATTTGTATAGGAGTTGCGTTAGAATGTTATATGAGTCCAGTTTTGGTAAAAATAATTGTAAA
>CATJPU010000041.1 GCA_949742505.1 uncultured Lachnospiraceae bacterium
ACATTTAATAATATCTTGTAGGAGTTGTGGACTTACAAGCTGCCCTGTTGGGTTATTAGGATTGCATAAAAACATCATATCACAATCTGCTTGAATTGCTGACAATACATCTTTATCCAATATGAAATGATTTTCCCCTTTTACAGTGTGGTGGTGTATTTTACACCCGACTAATGCTAATGCACGATTGTATTCTTCAAAAGTGGGTTCTATCACAATAGCATGTTTAGGCTTGACCGCAAACACTAAATGATACAGCAAATCATCAGCTCCATGTCCGCACAAAATTTGGCTTGTACCAATATGATATTTTTTTGCCAGACAAGAAGATAAATGTTTACAATTAGGGTCTGGATATATTCCTGTAATGTCAGCCAAATTTGCAAGTTGCTGTTTTACTGTTTTAGGAATTCCTAATGGATTTGTATTGACAGAGAAATCAAGGTGGTTTTCTTCGCGGTTTTACGTTATGGATTTCCAGGAAAAAGTAGTTGTTTTGTTCTCCATACTTTTTCGTTCCTTTGCTTTTTGTCACTATTATAGCACCATAAAGAATAAATTTGAAGATATTTTACTTGGTTTCAAAGCAGGCATTCATCTGTTATAGATGGATGTCTGTTTTGCATATAATAAGGTAATTTATTCCACAAAATATTTTTGACAAGTAGAGAAAAAGTTGGGTAGTGTCAAGGATTTTTCGCAAATAGGTTTGCAGACTCTGGTAAGAATGAAGTCAGCCGGCAAAGGAGGCGTCCTCAAGGGCAGCCTCCAGGTGCTTCATGTTCAAATACTTCTTGTTGCCCCACTGTGTACCCGCTACATGGCGCAGCCGGGCACAGACTAGCATCAGAGCAGAGTTGCCGTCCGGGAAACTGCCCACCACACGGGTGCGGAGTCGAATCTCCCGGTTCAGCCTCTCAATGACATTGTTGGTGCGTATGCGAGTCCAGTGTTCGCTGGGAAAATCGCAGTAGGTCAAGGTTTCCTCAACACTGTCCTCCACCTTCTTGGCAGCCTCTTTCAGCTTCATGGCACGCAGCTCTTCCACCACGGATTTGGCTTTCTTCCGGGAAGCTCTCTTGTTCTCCTGAGCGTGGATCGCCTTGAACATTTTGGCTACCAGCTTCACCTTGGAGCGAGGCGTGACCGAGAATACATTACGGTAGAAGTGAACGGTACAACGCTGGTATTTGGCCTCAGGAAACATTTCTCCCACAGCCTCTGGCATACCAAGGCATTTATCTCCAACTACCAGCTTGACGCCGTCCAGGCCACGGCCACGCAGCCACTGAAAGAAACTGACCCAGCTGGCCTTGTCCTCTTTCATGCCCTCTGCGGCGCCCAGAGTCTCACGGTATCCGTCCTCATTGACCGCAATTGCTACCAGAATGGCTACATTTTCAAACTCTCCGCCCCAGTTGCGGCGCAGGTAGATCCCATCCACATAGACATATGGATACCGCCCACCATTCAAAGGGCGGTTGCGCCAATCCTCGATGTGGACATACGCTTTCTTGTTCAGTTCGCTAATGATGGCGGGAGATACCTTGCTACCCCAAAGAGCTTCTGTAATGTCCTCCACACGCCGAACGGATACGCCAGCCAGGTACATCTCAATGAGAGCTTCCTCCACGCTGCTCTCCCGACGGCGATACCGCTCAATGATGGCCGTCTCAAAGGAAATTCCCTTGAGCTTGGGTACTTTGAGTGTGACACCTCCAGAGGTGGTGAGGTTGCGATTGTAGTGGCTGCTGCGGTAGCCTCGGCGAGTCTCATTCCGCTCGTACCGGGCTGCCTGGGTTAGCTTCTCCGCCTCGGCCTCCGGCAGCTCGTTCAGGCTTTCCTCTACACTGCCTCGTACTAATTCCTTGAGCTAGCGTAAAATTTTTGTAGGACACATAGAAAAGGGAACGCCAGTTTTGTGTTATTATATTAGTCGACGAAAACCAATAGCACAAAGAAAGGTGTTC
>CATJPU010000042.1 GCA_949742505.1 uncultured Lachnospiraceae bacterium
ACCATGACTATCTGCTAAAAAAGATGGTGGATGAATTTAAGGAAAAGTACGGTGTGGAATGTTTTGCCGCGCTCCACCACAATAAACGGAAAACAAACCTTCATATCCATATGATATTTGCGCATAGGAAGCGGATAGACCAGCCGGAAGAAAAGACTGCCACCCGCAATATGTTCTATGACGAGCAGGGGCGTCATGTGCGTACAAAAAAAGAGAGATTTGACAGGGACGGAAATATCCGCAAGGGCTGTAAGATCATCAAAAAAGGTGAGGTATACGAGCGTAAGATTTTTACCATAAAGGACAGCCGTTTCAAGCAAGAATCCTTTTTAGATGAGGTAAAAGTATTTTATACGGATCTGATCAACCAAATGGTGATTGATGATAAGGACAAGCTCAGCATTTTTGATAAAAACGGTCCCGTACCTTGCGACAAAGAAAATCGGGAAAAATAACCCGAAAGCAGAAGAAATAAAGGCAGACAATGAAATCCGCATGGAATGGAACAGAGCTGTTGACAGAGCGATTGTAAGCGGTGTGTCCGAGACGGAGGTTGTGAAACTGAAAAAGAGGGAGATCACGGACAAGGTAATGGAATCCGTGGAGCAGAACGGCAAAAAGCCGGAATTGTTTGGGGATATTGTCAAGGTGGCGATTGCGCTGTTAGAGAAGCTGATTGCAAAGGTTATGCAGAAGGCAACGGATATTGCGGAAAAAATTACTGGCAAAGTTGCTGATGCCGTAAAGGAAAAACCAAAAGAAATGGAAATTCATATCCATACAAAAGATGAGCCGATGGTTCAGACGGAAAGGAAGAAGATACCATTTCCTGTAAATCCGCAGCGTAAAGCTAAAGCGGATATACGAAATGACACAGAGCAGTTACAGTCCCCAAATACTACGGCAGTCAATAAATCTATTATTGAGCAGATGAAATCAGGGAAAAATCTGTTTCTGCTGAAACGAGGCAGTTGAAAACAGAAAGACCGTCGCAGCCAAAGCCTTCCGTACTTGCAAGTAAATATCCCCACCTGAAAGAGATAGACAGTAAACTCAAAGACCAGAACAAGGCAATTTTTGAGCGCGAGAAAAAACGTGATAAGCTGAAAAAGGAATTATCTGAATGTACGGGTATCTTTAAGGATGGTAGACGTAGAGAGTTACAACAGGAGATTGGCAATATCAACAATCAGATTTCAAATATGAAAAAGCGGCTTTCTTCTATTGTGCAAGAATATAGCTTTGATTCTGTTCAGGTATTTTATAAGAAATTCAATGCGGCAAAGAAAGAGAACCAAGATTATGAGGTGGCTTGTGCAGAGTATGAGAAAAATTATGGGGAAAAAGTGGTAGATTCCAAGAGCGTCAGGAACAGGCTTAGACAGAAAGATGTAGGCGCAAGGTAAGCAATAAATCAGTATCTAATGAAAAGTGGAAATGGTATAGTCTTGTCTATCTCCCTGTTATAGCATTTTATTATTTTTCATAATATTTATGAATAGCTTTGAAAAAATTGCGGTTGTTGGAATAGCCAGGCATTAAACGGCATTACACCATGTATCATTAGTTATATGTGTTAAAATATACTTCCGCTTAAGATTTGGGAAGGTATTAAAGGAGTTTCTGATAATCGTTTCGAACTGAACAGCATTTTGGGTAGATACATTGAGAAAATGCTGTTTTAGCAAGTCTTCCGTGGCAGTGTAAGTTATTGAATTACTTATTGATTCTATAGGCTTAAGAGCAAGTTCCTTGCACTGAATCATAACCTCATACATGCTATGAGACCAAGAAGCAGCAGTTCTCTGCGATACATTGATTAAAGCAAGAATAGAAGATTTACGATCTGTTGAAGGATTAACAACAAAGCCCTGTGTCATAATTTGATTGCTTCTTGCAATTTCTACACACCAGAAATCCCGATCAAATAGGGGATGAATAGAAACGATAGGCAAAGCAATATTATTGAGATCAATATCA
>CATJPU010000043.1 GCA_949742505.1 uncultured Lachnospiraceae bacterium
CATCCGTATTTTTTATTTGAGAGCCGGTTAAAGAAAAACTGCTGATATATATTTCTAAATGTGCAGGGTTTCCTTGCAGTGCTAAAATTGTTAATTCCAACCAATACGAAATGGTAAAACAGACGCTTCCCAATAACAAACCTTTCAACATACTGCTTACAAAACCGTTTCTTTGAAATCCAATATCACTCCATGTAAGATTTATCCTTTTCAATGCCAACGCCAATATGATAATTCCAACTACTTTATGAAGCACATTTTCTCCAATAGCCGTTTTATCTGTCTCAATCAGAAAATATTCTACAAATCTTGCAACTAAACAAAACGTGAATATTGCAATGCACAAATTATCTGGTTTGCATTTTATGTTTCTTCCCATATATAGCTACCTCAATCAACTATCTCTTTATTCTGGTATAAATCTCCCGTTCGTCTTCACGAATCATCTGCCACGCCTTTTTACCGTCAGTTTCAAGCCCAAAGAGGCATACCCCTTTCCTCTAAATTCCTTCCTGAAGTCCGTCCAGATATTGTGATATGCATAATAACCTCTTCCGTCGATATCTTTAGGGATGCCGCTTTATAACTTGCGATAATCGCATCCTGTGTATGAGCCGGCACATACGCTATGGCGGCATCTATGCACGCCACCGCAAGATCGACAAAAAGCCGGGCCGCTCCATCTCTCGTGAAAAACATCATTTTTTCAGAATCTTTAACCAGCGGTGTACTGCCATTCTCTCTGCTTTTGGCTATGATCCCTTAAAATGCGGACTATAGTACACAAGGAGGATGTATATGAGAATTGTTTCCGGCGCTTTCCCTCAGTAATAGTTCTGGCCCTGCCGTTTAAAATCACGCCCACATTTTGAACACTCCACATCTTACACCCCTCCTCGTTCCCTGACTGTCACATGGATGCTGTCTCCCGGCCGCTTTCCTATCCGGGAACGGATATCTTTACGCACGCCTATAATATAACAGATACTCCCGTCGGTATTCCTTACTCCCATATTAACAATACTGCCATCATACAGTTCTCCGTCAAACGTGGCATGTACCTTCACCCTTCCCCGTCCAAACTCTTTCCTGATATCATAGGGAAAAATGACATAAGCGCCTCCCGTCTCCCCTGCTTCATAAAGCAGGGAGTCAAATTCATACAGCATTCTTTCCATTACCTGCACCTCATCCAGTCTGTTTTATACAGTATACCATGGATTCCATCCGGCTGCAAAGAACTGCTAACACTATCGTTGCACTGAACTCATTCTTCTTTTTATTATCTACGTTCCCCCTGCCGCCCACCTGTGACCATATATTTTAGCGGACTTTAGATCTTCCAGCCTTCATAATTAGAAAACCATGCATTGGACGGCAAACATCCAAAGGATTTGTTCCTGACATAAAAAACCATATGCAATCCATTCATATCGTATATTTTGATTTTCTCAGCTATATACTTTCACACGTCATTGTTCCATTTTTTTGCTGCTTTCGGTACGAAACTTTTGATATTTGTTTATAATTGTCAGAAGAAAAAAGGTAAAATTTTTAATTTACGTATTGACTCTCTCGTGGCGTAACGGTTTACGATTTAAACCGAAAGGAGGAAATAATGAAAACCGTAAAAGATATGTCAGAAATAACCGGAGTAAGTATAAGGACGTTGAGATATTATGATGAAATCGGTCTGCTAAAGCCAACGGAATTAACGGAAGCCGGTTATCGGCTCTATGATAACAAAGCGTTAGAAAAGTTGCAGGAAATTATGTTCTTTAGAGAATTAGATATTCCATTGTTTGATATAAAAAAAATCATGGAAAACCCTAATTATGACAAGGAACAGGCTTTACTAACTCAAAAAAATTTACTGGAACAGAA
>CATJPU010000044.1 GCA_949742505.1 uncultured Lachnospiraceae bacterium
ACTCTTTCCCTACACGACGCTCTTCCGATCTGATGAATCCATGGCTTATATATCCCTAGTTCTGAAGGGAGGTGTTTCATATTTATTTTTATAACAATGCCAACATAAATGTGTAGCTTAATAATACATATTCATTGTACCATGGGTTCCATAGGTCAGGAGTTTTGACATGGGCTGGCTGAATTTTTGGATTATGACATCCATAGGGCTGTTATAAGGTAGTGAGTGGGCTGACATTTTTTCTCTTGTGAAATGGATCTCTATCTGTGTACAGTGAGGTTATAAGGCAGACCTTAGTCCCCTCAGGTGGTACTGTGGTCATGCTCATTTTATGGATGTGGAAGGGGATACCCTAAATGTCAAGCACCTCACCAGGGTCACATAAACAATGAGGATATAAGGTCAACTGTCTGTATCCAATGTCCTCCAGTTGAATCCCACGTCCAGATGGCACACACCTTTTGATATTTTGGACACCTCACTTCATAAGCAGATACCGTCATGGTAAACTTCATGCCAGGCATACCGATCATATCAAGCGTCTTGATTCCTTCCGGAGCCTTAGCCGCCTCTTCCGCCGTAAGAGCAACCGGACGGATAACTGCATGCGGACATACATATGCGCAGCGGTTACACTGAATACAGTTCTCTTCCTTCCAAACCGGAATATCTACCGCAATACCGCGCTTCTCGTATGCTGCAGAACCGGACGGAGTCGTACCGTCTACATAGTCAACAAATGCAGAAACCGGGAGAGAATTACCTTCCTGAGCATTTACCTTAGACTGAACATTCTTAACAAATTCAACAACATCTTCTCTTCCGCCCTTAACCTCCGGCGCAAACAAGCCTTCGTCCACGCAATCCTTCCAGCTTGCCGGAACTTCTACTGCAACCACCTGCTTAGCGCCTGCGTCGATTGCATCGTAGTTCATCTGTACGATCTTGTCGCCCTTCTTGCCGTAAGTAGCCTTTGCAGCCTTCTTCATCAGATCAATTGCCTCTTCCTCCGGAATAATCGCAGCCAGTTTGAAGAATGCAGACTGAAGAACAGTGTTAATACGTCCGCCAAGTCCAATCTCTTTACCAATCTTAATACCGTCGATGGTGTAAAGCTTAATATCATGATTTGCAATAAATGCCTTTACCTGTCCCGGAAGATGCTTCTCAAGTCCTTCCATATCCCATGGGCAGTTCAGAAGGAATGTTCCTCCGTCTACCAGTTCCTGAACCATATTGTACTTATTCACATAAGAAGGATTGTGACATGCCACAAAACTAGCCTTATGAATCAGGTAGGTAGATTTAATCGGACTCTTTCCAAAACGCAGGTGAGACATGGTAACGCCGCCGGATTTCTTCGAGTCATAGTCAAAATATGCCTGCGCATACATGTCGGTATTGTCACCGATAATCTTAATAGAGTTCTTGTTTGCTCCAACCGTACCGTCTGCTCCCAGTCCCCAGAACTTGCAGTTAATGGTTCCTTCCGGCGTGGTAACCAGCGGCGTGCCGGAATCCAGAGAAAGCTTCGTAACATCATCTACGATACCAATCGTAAATATCTTCTTCTCTGTGTTCTTAAATACGGCAACGATCTCTGCCGGGGTCGTATCCTTAGAACCTAAGCCGTAACGTCCGGAAAGAATCGGAACCGCATCGAACTTAGAACCCTTAAGGGCTGCAACAACGTCCAGATATAACGGCTCGCCAAAAGCACCCTGCTCCTCCGTCCTGTCTAACACACTGATCGTCTTAACCGTATCCGGAATTGCGTCAATCAGAGCGGAAGCGCTGAACGGTCTGTACAGACGTACCTTTACAACGCCGACCTTCTCGCCTGCCGCCATCAGGTAATCAATGGTCTCCTCAATAGTATCACATACGGAACCCATCGCAATAATAACTTTCTCTGCATCAGCGGCTCCGTAATAGTTAAACAGTTTGTAATCCGTACCGATCTTAGCGTTCACCTTGTCCATGTACTCCTGTACGATTGCCGGCATAGCGTCAT
>CATJPU010000045.1 GCA_949742505.1 uncultured Lachnospiraceae bacterium
ACGTAAATCGCTGCTCAAAGTTCTTAAATCACTGTCGCCAAAGAGCAGACCTTCCTTTGCTTTCTCCTCGTATAGCTTAATCTCATCCTCGCTCAGTTCCTTCTTCTGTTCGCTGGTAAGAGGCACATAATCACGATCCGGTCTGGTTGAAACTTCTTTATTTACCTTCTCAATGATAGCGTTGTACTCTTCTATCATAGACTTAACTGTCTCTACAATGGAATCTGTATTTACCGACGCCTTGATTTCTACCGGGTCGAAAGTTTCCCTATCCTTATCCCAGATTGTATTGCCATCCGCATCTTTCTTTACAGTGCCGTCTTCGTTCAGAGCTGCTGTATACCCGAATTCACTCTTTACGCTTATAGTGAGACCGTCTACCGTAAATGAATTTGAATCCCGATACAAATCAATCTCCTCATCGGAACCTGCATACTTTACTGTAACAATCGCATCCTGTCCGCGGGCTACTTCCTTACCTATATCGCTGTTTGATACGCCAAAAATATTCTCAAGTAGCTTATTTCCATCCGCATCGGCTGTATCGCCAAACTTTATCGTGCCGCTTGCACCCTTTTCCGTAGCTGTAAAGGTGAATTTATCTGTCGCGGCCTGATAACTTATTTCTACGCCGGCCTTCTTATTGTTGTTGATTCGTTCCATCAGCGAATTAATAGTATCGTCCTCATACACATCAATCTTTTCATCATTAATTGTGATGGTTGCCTTATTTCTTGTTATGTCGTTGCCGTCCTCATCCTTACCAGTCACTGTCGGCGTAAAAGTAATCCCGTTAGTGTATCCCAGCTCTTTGATTGTTGAACTTCTGTTTAGCTTATTCGTTGTGCCACTGTTTACATTCAAAGCGCCGCCCGCGCCTAACAGGCCTGTAGTTCCATTATTCAACGTAAGCGTAGCGGTTGAGTCAGGCTTATTCGTCGTTACGTTCATCGTCTGAAAACTAAGCTTCCTTCCGTCGTTCCCCACCTTAATCCGTCCTTTGCCGAAAGCTTCGTCCAGGCTGTCTTGAAGGGATGCCGTAAGGTTTCCTATCAGTTTCTCTGCATTCGCTTCGTCTAATGTCCCATCTTCGTTAAACGTTACGCCATTTGAAAGGGTCGCCTCGTCTGCAAGGGTAATACTCTTCGTCACTCCATTGTAAGTAAAGGTCAGAGATTTGCCTGCAAGCTGCTGTGCGTAATTAATAGGGGTGACTATTTTAGAAGCGTCTCCTGTAGCCGTTGCACTGGCTCCTCCAGTAAGATTATAACCGTCTTCACTGTCAAATCCCATATACTTTAATGCAGAACCTCCGGTGATTTCTCTGTTATTCCCATCGCCGCCTACCCCGGAAAATATAAAATGCTGTTTACCGTCCGTTCCAAACTCCGCAACGCTTAACTTAAAATAATCCGCCAGGGTTTTGTCTCCCACCTTCTCTTCCGACATCAGTTTATTAATTGAATCAACTGCATGCTCCGGTGTATCATACTGCAGCGCATTACCGTCGCTGTCATGCGTATTCAGGAATATTGTATAGGATTCGCTGCCGTATTTAAAGGTCAGTGATTCCCCGATCAGTTCCCCTCTAAGCTGCTTCTTATCCGTATTCAAGTCTCCAGTGGTCAGCGCACTACTGCTTCCTGACGTGCGCGCCTCCGAACTCCACTTCGCCTTCTGCGCAAGCTGCTTAACGCCCATTATCGAAACGGATTCCGCCGAACTGCCTGTACCGGATAC
>CATJPU010000046.1 GCA_949742505.1 uncultured Lachnospiraceae bacterium
ATTGGCCGTAATGAAGCCGGAACGAGTTGCAGAAGTTGCTTATTCTAAAATGATGAAAGGAAAGAGAATTATTATTCCAGGAATGTATAACAAACTTTTAGTTGCTTTTTCAAAAATATTGCCCGTTAGTATTACAAATAAAGTGACATTATATATGATGAATGCCTGAAAAAAAGAATAAGATGCTCTGCTATGATACTGTAACGCATATCACCAACAAAGCACAGAGGATGAATGGTGCAGAATCAATCAAGCCATTGTACTGGAATCTAAAAAAAGAAATGGCGAAATAAAAATATGCAATACTATATAGTGGTTAAAAGACTGTCTAAGTCTTACCGATCAAAGGGAATAACAAAAAACGCTTTATCCAATATTACTCTTAATATTCCGCAAGGCAAAATCTTTTGTATTATGGGTTCATCAGGGAGTGGTAAGAGTACGCTTTTAAAGATATTAGGAGGGATTGAAAAGCCTACTTCCGGTACTGTCTACATTAATGGGACTAATATGTTATAAGTCAAAATGGAAGATGGGACTGTCCCAAAGTTTGTGTAAACCTCCAAACTGATGTAAGATAACTACAACAGTTTGGAGGTTTTTATTATGGCAAGAAGAAAAACAGACAGCCCACAAAAGGCGGCAATGAGGGAAATGATGCATGATTATCTAAAAAACAATGATATCAGCATCAAAAACGGCACAGATGTAAACTCTGTCATGCGTGACATGATGTCCGTACTTCTGGAGGGGGTACTGGAGGAGGAACTGGACGAAGAGCTCGGTTATTCCAAGTACGATTACCGCAACAAAGATACGGATAACAGCCGTAACGGACATTCCCAAAAGACCATACATACCAGCTACGGAGACATGGATGTGGCAGTTCCCAGAGACAGAAATGGGGAATATGAACCACAGATTGTCAAAAAATACCAGAACACCATAACCCAGGACATGGAAGAAAAAATACTCTCCATGTACGCAAAAGGCATGACAACGGGTGATATCGAATCCCATATGCGGGAACTTTATGATATAGACATATCTGACAGTACAGTCAGCCGTATCACAGACAAGATACTGCCGGTAGTCAGGGAATGGCAGGAACGCCCCTTGGAAGAAGTTTATGCAGTTGTGTTCATGGATGCCATCCACTATCATGTCCGCAGCGAAGGGCGTATTGTAAAACGGGCGGTGTACATTGCCCTGGGTATTGATATGGAGGGAAAGAAAGATGTCCCTGGCATGTATGTCGGTGAAAATGAAAGTGCAAAATTCTGGTTATCCATTATGAATGGTCTTAAAAACCGGGGGATAGAAGATATCCTCATTGCCTGTGTGGACGGACTTTCCGGTTTTCCACAGGCAATAGAGGCAGTGTATCCGCAGACAGAAATCCAGCAGTGCATTATCCACCAGATACGCAATTCCACCAAGTTTGTATCCTATAAAGACATCAAGAAACTGATGGCGGATTTAAAGCGTGTATATGCTGCCCCTACCGAAGATACAGCATTAAATGAACTGGAAATATTCAAAGATAACTGGGACTCCAAATATCCGAAAATATATAAGTCCTGGCATGACAACTGGGCAACACTGTCCACGTATTTTAAATATCCGGAAGCAGTAAGGCGATTAATCTATACCACAAATGCCATCGAAGGATTTAACCGTCAGTTACGGAAAGTAACAAAATCAAAGACGGTATTCCCATCCGATGACAGCCTTTTAAAAATGCTGTATCTGGCGACTATGGATATCACAAAAAAATGGACAGGGCACCGCCAGGACTGGGGACAAATCCATTCCCAGCTAGAGATATATTTTGAAGAACGTCTTTCTGGAAGAAATCTGTAACGGGAATTATTTTAGGCAGGTCTTAATTGACATGCCGGAAAATCCCTGTATAATACAGACAAGGGCAGAACCAGAAAAATCGGCTCTGCCCATTTGCTACTATTCACAAATCTTATATCGGTTTTTTGCGTTTACACAAAACTTGAAACGGTCTC
>CATJPU010000047.1 GCA_949742505.1 uncultured Lachnospiraceae bacterium
ACTGAAAAAGCATCCTGAATATGAAAATAATCTGGAAAAAGAAATTCTCATCACCTTTCTTATCCGAGGAAATTTTCATGCATTTTTCAAACACAGCCCGTCTCATCCAAGAGACGCTATTGAAATTCTCGCGCAGTATTCAGCAAAGGCAGGAAACATTTTATAACAGTTTACAATGATTCTGAAAAGTGCTTGCTATCTGGTTTTTATTACTATATAATAGATACATTGGGGTGATAATTATGACAATTGACACAAAGAACATGCTGGGCAGTATCCTGGAAAGTATTTCCAGAATCGACTATATCAAACCGAACCAGATTCCGAATATTGACCTGTACATGGATCAGATTACTACTTTTATGGAAGAAGGATTAGAGCGGACCAAGCGTTATCCGGAGGACAAGATTCTTACCAAGACTATGATTAACAACTACGCAAAGAATAACCTGCTCCCTCCTCCTGTGAAAAAGAAGTATTCCAGAGAACATATACTGGCCTTGATATTTATTTACTATTTTAAAAATCTCCTTTCCATTAAAGATATTGAAACTCTTCTGGACCCAATCACCAACAGGTATTTCGGCAATGACAGCGGTTTCTCAATGACAGATATCTACGAAGAAGTCTGCGGACTGGAAAAATCCAGAATTGATTCCATGACAAAAGATATCGCCAGAATATACAAGACCTCCCTGGACACTTTTGCTGCTGCCCCCAAAGAGGACCGGGAAATGCTGCAGAATTTTTCATTTATCTGCAGTCTTGCATTTGACGTCTATGTAAAAAAGCAGGTTATTGAAAAACTAATCGACGATATGCCAGAACCGAAGAAAAAGAAATAATCTGCAAACGAAAGAGGAGACAATTAATTATTGTCTCCTCCGTTAATCCGCTCAAATACCATATCATATCCGTCATTACCATAATTCAGAGATCGATTCACTCTGCTTATGGTTGCCGTTGAAGCTCCCGTCTTGTCTGCAATCTCAAGGTATGTCTTCTGTTGTCTCAGCATCTTCGCTACTTCAAATCTCTGTGATAAAGAAAGAAGTTCATTAATCGTGCAAATATCTTCAAAAAATATATAACACTCTTCCTTATCCTTTAAACTTAATATGGCCTTAAAGAGATAGTCA
>CATJPU010000048.1 GCA_949742505.1 uncultured Lachnospiraceae bacterium
CCAATGATGCGGATGACAATTATACGTCGGTGCGCGACTGCTGCAATTATCTTAAGATGGCAAATGCAGGCCAGCTTGAGGGCGCCTCCAGCGTACTGGGGTATATGAACCAGCAGCAGCGAAGAAGCAAGATTCCCGCAGGCCTTCCCGCGGGAGTGAGCGTTGGGAATAAGACAGGAGAGTTGTCCAATGTGGAAAATGACGCGGCAATCGTATACGGCGGAGGCGGAACTTATGTGCTGTGCGTTATGTCAGAAAATCTGGCCGATACCTATAGCGCGCAGCAATTTATAGCAAGAACCTCCAGTGTTGTATATGAGGCGATGCAGTGACGGGGAGGCAGGACATGTTTTTTTGGATATTTATGTTTTTTATGACCGGGGTGGTTCCGTTTACTATGATTGGGTTTGGAAGAATGTTCCGAAAGGGCGCTCCGAAAAATGTAAATTCGGTATTCGGTTACCGTACGGTTATGTCCATGAAAAATAAGAATACCTGGGAATTTGCCCACAAATATTTTGGGAAATTATGGTATGTCTGGGGGCTGGCGCTGTTACCGCCCTCTATGATTTCCATGTTTTTTGTGGCGGGCCGGGGGGAAGATGCAGTCGGGTATTTCGGAGGCGCGATTGTTACCTTGCAGATGATACCCTTTCTCGGGGCGATCGTTCCTACGGAGAGGGCTCTTAGAAAGAATTTTGATAAGGAAGGACGGGCTTTAAAACATTAAAAACTTCCAAATCATGAGTTGGGATACTTGACGTACCCTGTCAAAAACAGTAAAATATATTTATGTGACTTGACATGAAAAATATTTATTAGGAGGTCATTTGAAGATGGCAAAATGGGTTTATTTGTTTAGTGAAGGCAATGCGAATATGCGTGAGCTTCTGGGCGGCAAGGGCGCGAATCTGGCTGAGATGACAAGCCTGGGACTCCCGGTGCCGCAGGGCTTTACGATTACAACAGAGGCATGTACTCAGTATTATGAGGATGGCAGAGAGATCAATGATGAGATTCAGGGTCAGATCAATGAGTACATTGTTAAGATGGAGGAGATTACCGGCAAGAAATTCGGCGATCATGAGAATCCGCTTCTCGTATCTGTCCGTTCCGGCGCTAGAGCTTCTATGCCGGGTATGATGGATACCATTCTGAACCTTGGACTGAATGAGACGGTTGTGAATGTAATCGCTGAGAAGTCCAACAATCCGCGCTGGGCATGGGACTGCTACAGAAGATTCATTCAGATGTATTCCGATGTTGTTATGGAAGTTGGTAAGAAGTATTTTGAAGAGCTGATTGATAAGATGAAGGCGGACAGAGGGGTACAGCAGGATGTAGACCTTACGGCGGAGGATCTGAAAGAACTGGCGAATCAGTTCAAGGCTGAGTATAAGGCTAAGATTGGCGCAGACTTCCCGGATGATCCGAAGGAGCAGCTCATGGGCGCGATTAAGGCTGTATTCCGTTCCTGGGACAACCCGCGTGCGAATGTATACCGCCGCGACAATGACATTCCGTATTCCTGGGGAACTGCAGTTAACGTGCAGTCTATGGCATTCGGTAACATGGGCGACGACTGCGGTACAGGCGTTGCATTTACCCGCGACCCCGCTACAGGCGAGAATGGTCTGTTCGGCGAGTTTTTGACCAACGCGCAGGGCGAAGACGTGGTTGCCGGCGTGCGTACTCCGATGCACATTTCCGAGATGGAGGACAAGTTCCCGGAGGCGTTCACTCAGTTCAAAGAGGTTTGCAATACACTGGAAAAGCACTACAGAGATATGCAGGATATGGAGTTTACCGTAGAGCATGGCAAGCTGTATATGCTGCAGACGCGTAATGGTAAGAGAACCGCTCAGGCAGCGCTGAAGATTGCCTGCGACCTGGTTGATGAAGGTATGAGAACAGAGGAAGAGGCGGTTGCAATGATTGACCCGCGTAACTTAGATACGCTGCTTCATCCACAGTTTGACGCGGCTGCATTGAAGGCGGCGACACCGATGGGTAAGGGTCTTGGA
>CATJPU010000049.1 GCA_949742505.1 uncultured Lachnospiraceae bacterium
AATACAAAAGCGTCAGAACTTTCTATCTTCTCTGACCTAACGATAGAAAGTCTGACGCATAATCTCTTTACCCGGTGGCAAAAAGCAACGTTGTTTCCAAGACGATATTATATATTAAAACAGTCTAAAAAGCAAGCCTGGGATGAAGCGGGCAGGGGACCGAGCGTCAGCGACGTCCTTACTGCCGAGGCACATGGCGTTCCACGCAGGATCACATAGGGAGTGATAGCGGGAGAACGGTATCCGAATCATACCGGAATTGACTTTTATCATACTTATAAAGAGGATATAACGCTTTTTCATGAACTGGGATTTCAGTGCTTCCGGACATCCATTTCATGGAGCCGTCCAGGTTTTTTGGCGGTATGAATGATTATGATGCTATCAGCAATATAGCAACGTGACTGTGGATGAGAGCGGTATTGCAAACTTTGCGACTGTCAGATCTGAGAGCGTAGGACAAGAAATGTATCTACTTATGAATTGGTATAATAGTCAGTAAATACTTATTTCTTAATCTGTTGTATCATGTTATAATCTAAAACAGAAGGGATGTGATAATATGGGATTGGCAGAATTTGAACAAAAAAAGATCTAAAAGTTATCAGCTATGAGAAGGATTAAGAAAATATTAGGAAAAGCGGGGATATAGGATATGAAGATTTACGGCGATTATGCGTTTGTGCTGGATAAATTGAATGTTAAGAATCATTCTAATATAAAGGCTGACGGGAACGGATTGAAGATTGTGGAATTTGCGGATAAGTTTATTGAGGAACAGAAGCTCATTTCCCAGGATAAAGCGGTGATATCCCATGAAGGTATGAATTATATCAGGAATCAGCTGTCTAATATGGAATCGGGAGCGCAGTCTGAAACAGAAGACGGCAGGAATTTATCTCTGATTACAGGTAAGGATATGTCGCTGATGGACGGACTCTGTGAGACTTACATATCCCAGCGTCTGGATGTGGTGGATGAGGATGGAATCAGCAGGAATCTCTACAGGGATTTGAATACCTGGTACCGGTATGGGATGATGGACAGAGAGAAGGAAGACTGGGGAAGCCATGCGGATAGTCTGGTAAATGCATATGAGGCCAGATATAAGTGGATTGTAGAGGGTTATAAGAACGGCACGAGGGAAGTCTGGGTACAGGATTACAGTACGGGAGAAGAGTTCAGCGGCGTTGAACTTGAGCTGGACGGTCAGCCGGTGCGGTACCGGAAGCTTATGAGAGAGGAAGAACTGGAAATGCTGGATCAAGCATTTGACAAGCTGGTGAGAGATAAAGCGGAGAAGTTTGTAATGGATGCGGAAGCCAGGAAGCTTGAGAAAGAGCAGAAAGATAAAGAAGAAGCGGAAGCGATGGATTTCGATGAGATGTGGCAGGCGTTTGAGAGGGTTGTTGACGAACTTGTGAAGGAAGCAAGAATCCTTCTGGACAGAGTGAAACAGGAATTGGAAGAGCTGCTGAAGCAGGAAGAGCCGGAGATTGATTTTGAGGGAAGAATGGAGATTGAAGCCCACAATCACAGACTGGAGACGGAAGCAAGAGGTAAGCAGCAGTCGCAGTATGCAAATTATAAGAAGATTAGCAGGATGGCGTCGGATATGCAGACGCTTCTTAAGAATGTAAGAGCATAAAGGCTTAGCGTCTAACCAAATGAGGGACTGAGGGAATATATGATAACAGAAATATCCATATGGCTAAACAGCAACGAAGATGATGTGATTGTAGTATATGAAGCGGCTACCGTTCTGCTCTGTTCCGAAGCATGTTATGGCGGCAGCAGTGGAAGGAAATGACTGGAAGCTGCATGTATTTATGATTTTTCCAAACAGTGTTTTGAATTAGGAGGCCAAACTGAAAAGCATCGGTTTCTCACCGCTTGTTTTGCCAGAGTAAGCGGTGAGTGAATGGATAGCAAGGTAGTGTAAAATAGTTTGTGTCTTTGGTTAAAAATGGCTCCTTTTTGGTAAGAATTAAGATATGACAATTCTTACTGAAAAGGAGTATTTTTATGGCA
>CATJPU010000050.1 GCA_949742505.1 uncultured Lachnospiraceae bacterium
CAGCACAGGCGCAGATTTTCCCGTATTTTTTATATGGCACAGAACTCCGAATCCATCTATCTTTGGCATCATGATATCCAGAATCACTGCATCATAGTCTGCCATTTCCAGAAAATCTATGGCTTCGCTGCCGTTATAACAGCTGTCAACAGAGTAGCCATCCGAGATAAGTTTCCGAGTGATGATCTGGTTTAAGTCGGCTTCATCCTCAGCTAATAAAATACGCATAATCCTCAGCTCCTTTTCACTTAATATAGCATATGCTATTCTGTTTTTCAAACTTAATATTGGGCTTCTGGGAACTCGGTCTGTCGAAATACGTATCTGACTATTCGAAGACTTTGAGTGAGATCAATATTTGCGTTAATAAATTATTTTTTGTTGCTTTGAGCCGGGCTTGGCGTTTGGGGCGTTATCAATCTCATGGAGGGCTGTCGCGCCTATTTTAACAAAAAAGATCACCTTTGGACGCTTTATGAGTATGAAAAAGGGATTTTCAAAATCCCGGAGGACGCACCGACCGTTATTAAAAAAATTTCTCTTTTCCGTAGATGATTTTGTAGTTGCCGCTGAAAATATGATGTTGGCAGCGGATTCTTTGGGGATTGGCTCTTGTTATATAGGGCAAGGTTGGACAGCTTTTGTTAGGCTATCCAAAAGCAGACGACAATCACCCCGCAGCGAAAGCACGCAAAAATGATAGAATTTTAAGGTTTTAATTGTCAGAAAGACTATAATATAGCCGCCATTCTGAACCATAAATGCACCTATAAACTATGTACTGCCTTATCTGGGAGAGGGGGATGTCCGTGAATTGTACAGAAGCATACAACTGTAACAAAAGAAAAAGAAGAGGGAACCCCCGCCAAAGTGCCACCCTCTTCAAAGAGCAAATCTGACTCTTTCAACTCAGATTTATGATATAATACTATGATACAACCATTTACTATCTTTTGCAAGCTGAATCAGATCCTTTTTTCAGACTCCCTGGTTCCTGCGGGAAAGCCATGCCCTGAATCAGACTGATGGCATCTGTCTGGTCTGTCGTGCCAAAATATCCATGGAACGGCTGGACTTAATCATAGAGCAGATGAAAGCCGCTGAAGGAGTGACCGAGGAATTGAAAGCTCAAAACCAGCTTGAATGGGTAGGATGAACAATATCCGCAACTGGGCGGAGGAAATTATAAGGAGCGAAATAATTGATACTTGAAATAAAAAGGAGATTCTAATTTTATGTTACCAACAAGAGAAAAGGCTGAAGAACTTTTAATAGAAGCAGAAAAGTGTAATCCGGGGGCATGGGGAAATCATAGTCGTGTTGTTGCCTACTGTGCAGAAAAAATTGCGCAGGAATGTAGCGATTTAGATTCAGACAAAGCATATATATTTGGATTACTTCACGATATTGGGCGAAGATTTGGTGTAAGTCATTTGAAACATGTATCGGACGGTTATTCCTATATGCTTTCTTTGGGATATGATGAAGTTGCAAAGATATGCCTGACTCATTCTTTTAACAGTCAAACTACGGATGTGTATGTGGGGAGTTTTGATACGACTGAAGAAGAACTAAAAATGATTCAGGATACCTTGAAAATAGTTGTTATGGATGAATATGATAAATTGATTCAGTTATGTGATTCACTTGCGGGTTCAGACGGCGTATTAGATATTGAGGAACGGATGGGTGATGTAAAGAATCGTTATGGTTTCTATCCCCAAGAAAAGTGGGACAATAATTTAAAACTTAAAAAGTATTTTGAAGAAAAGATGGAAAAAAACATTTATAATGTAGTAGAAAAAGATACTTTCAAACGAGGGTGTGAAATTTTCTCTGTAAATTCAGATCTTCTATGATAATTGAGGGGGCTTAGCGGCAGTTCCTGCTGTTAAGCCCTTGATTAATACATATCAAAAATAAGCCGACATGTCAAGAACGCCTGGATAATCCGGGCGTATATTTCTCTTGGCATTCCGGTGTTTTTTGTTACTCCGGCATCCTGTCCGGGTACATGACTGCCAGCTCTCC
>CATJPU010000051.1 GCA_949742505.1 uncultured Lachnospiraceae bacterium
CCGCCTCAGTTGTCCGCATGCTCCGTCGATGTCGGAGCCTCTTTCCCTTCTTATTGTAACATTAATTTTATGATGTTCAAGTTTATTTTTAAAATCAAGGGTATTTTTACGGCAGGGCTTCTGAAAATCCCTCTCTTTAATCTGATTCACCGGAATCAAATTCATATGACAATTTCTGCCGCCAAGTATAAGAACAAGCTCCTTCGCGTCCTCGTCCGTATCATTCACTCCCTGTACCAGACTATATTCAAACGTTACTCTTCTGCCCGTTTTGCTGAAATAATTGTCGCATGCCGCAAGCACTTCCGAAAGCTGATATTTGTCTGCCACCGGCATTAATCTTCTTCTCTTTTCCTGGGTAGCGCCATGAAGAGAAAGCGCAAGCGTAATCTGCAGCCTCTCTTCTGCGAGCCTTATCATATTCGGCACAATCCCGCAGGTGGAAACAGTGATATTTCTCTGGCCGATATGCAGCCCATGCACATCGCTAATGATACGAATAAATTTCAGCAAATTATCATAATTGTCTAAGGGTTCTCCCGTTCCCATAACTACAATATTAGATATCCGTTCCCCTATAAGCTTTTGAATCCGGTAAATCTGACCAAGCATCTCTGAAACGTTTAAATTCCGAACCAGCCCGCCGATGGCAGAAGCGCAGAACTTACATCCCATGCGGCATCCCGCCTGTGAAGAAATACAAACCGAATTGCCGTAAGAATACTTCATAAGAACGCTTTCCACCAAATTTCCATCCCGCAATTCAAACAGATACTTCTCCGTAGGATCCTTCTTTGAAATCTGCCGCTCTGCCACAGACAGCTTCCGAATCTCATAATTTTCCTGAAGTCTCTTCCTTAAATCCTTAGAGAGATTCGTCATTTCCTCAAAGTCTTCCGCAAGCTTCACATGAAGCCATTCATAAATTTGCTTCGCCCGGAATGCCTTTTCTCCAAAGTCCTGCATCTCTTCCTGCAATTCCATATATGTATATGAACAAATATCTTTTTTATCCATCAGTTTCTCCTAAAAATGCATTGCACAGCAACAGTTCGGACACGCCGTTACATTGCATGCTATGTTTTTTTCCTGAACATTGCAAGATAGAATCCGTCTCCCCCATTGTCTCCCGGAAGAAACTGCATCTCCCGAACCATCTCAAAGTCAGGAAATTCACTGATAAACCACCTTGCATTCTCTTCATTCTCCTGCCTGTGAACCGTACACGTACTGTAGATGAGCTTACCGCCCGGCTTCACATACCGGTTAACCACTGACAGAATCTCTCTCTGAAGCCTGATAAGACTCTTCTGTGCCTCCTGTGTAATCTTATACTTTAAATCCGTCTTTCTTCCTAACACTCCCAAACCGGAACATGGCAGGTCTGCAATCAGAATATCTGCTTTCTCTTTGGACGCCTCGTCATAGACTGTGGCGTTCTGACACACCGCCTCTATATTGGACATCCCGCATCTCTTAATATTATCCCAAATTAAATCTGTCTTATACACTGTAAGGTCTCTTGCTTCCACATGGCCTGTCCCCCGAAGCTTATCCGCAATATGAAGGGCTTTCCCTCCCGGCGCCGCGCAGACGTCAATCACAAAATCTCCTTCCTCCGGCGACGCCCACCGGGCAGCCTGCATAGAGCTGACGTCCTGTACACAAAACAATCCTTCCTGAAAAGTTTCCAGCGCTCCCAGATAATCATAATCCGATATATATAAGGCGCAGGGAATCTCTGAATGCAGTGTTACCTTTACGCCTTCCCTCCTGAGACGTTCTGCAAGCTCATCCCTGCTGATTTTGCTTAAATTACACCGGACTGATACCGGCTTTTCCTTCAGAAAATCCTGGAGCATCCTTTCCACAATCTCTGCATCATATACCTTCAGCCATTCAGTCAGTATCCATTCCGGCATAGAATAAACTATCGAAAGCCACCTTACTGTATTCTTCCTGTCCGGATAGGCAATCTGCTCTAAATTACGACTGATATTTCTTAAGACTCCGTTTACAAAACCTCCAAGTCCTGCAAACCCTCTTTTGGCCGCCAGCTTCACCGCCTCGTTGCAGGCTGCGGAAGCTGGAACGCTATCCATATATTTTAGCTGATATACGCCGCTGCGAATGATATTA
>CATJPU010000052.1 GCA_949742505.1 uncultured Lachnospiraceae bacterium
TCTTGGACTCATCAGTTATCTGACAGCCGGAGAACCAGAAGTACGGGCGTGGACCATTACAAAAGGCACAAAGGCTCCGCAGGCGGCGGGGAAAATTCACACAGATTTTGAACGGGGATTTATCCGGGCAGAGGTTGTAGCATATGATGACTTAATGGCCTGTGGCTCACACAATGCGGCAAAAGAAAAAGGGCTTGTCCGTCTGGAAGGTAAGGAATACGTGGTTCAGGACGGAGATATTATGCTTTTCCGATTTAATGTGTAGGATAAGGATGTGGAAAGGAAGAGAACAACATGCATAAGACAATAGACTTTCCGAATCTTGGGATTCATCTTAAGAATGTGGGGAAAGCAATCTCTGTTTTTGGCTTTGATATAGCCTTTTACGGCATCATAATCGGGTTTGGAATACTGGCGGGTATTTTTATGGCGATGCTTTGGGCAAAACGAACGAGACAGAATCCGGAAATTTATATTGATCTGGCGATTTATGCGGTGATTTTCGGAATTATCGGCGCGAGGGTTTACTATGTGTTATTCTCCTGGGATATGTATAAGAATGATTTACTTAGTATTCTGAACATCCGGCAGGGAGGTCTCGCCATATATGGAGGAGTAATTGGCGCGGTTATTACGGTATTTATATTTGCAAAGAAAAGGGAACTTGCAGCCGGAAAGCTTCTTGATACGGCATGCTTTGGGCTGGTGCTGGGGCAGGCAATCGGCCGCTGGGGGAATTTCTTTAACAGAGAGGCTTTTGGCGAATATACGAACGGATTATTTGCCATGAAGCTTCCGTTAGATGCGGTAAGAAGTTCGGATGTGACACAGATGATGCGGGATCATATGGAGATGGCGGAGGGAGTGGGATATATTCAGGTGCATCCTACATTCCTGTACGAATCAATTTGGTGTCTGCTGGTACTGATTTTTATGACGTTTTACAGCAGAAGACAGATGTTTCGGGGAGAAATCTTCTTGGTATATCTGGCGGGTTATGGATTTGGAAGGTTCTGGATTGAAGGTCTCCGGACGGACCAGCTTCTGATACCCGGAATCGGCTGGGCGGTTTCCAGAGTACTGGCGGCGCTGCTTACAGTTGTGTCTGTGCTGCTTATCGTGAAGACAAGAAAGAACATTGAGCGAAGAAGAACGATGCACAGACGAAGGGCGCGTCATAGAGAAGAGTACCCACAGCAGGCAGAGGGGATGGAATCAGAACCAGAGGCAGAAGTTTCGGACAGCGGTTTTGATTTGGATGATTTTATAGAGAGCTGACAAAAAGACTGCGCTAAGCGCAGTCTTTTCTTCTGATCCTGTCTGCTTGTATGGTTGCTGTTCGCAGCTTTTCGGCGGGACAGGTAACCTGTGAACTGTAACTTTGTATGGGAAAAGAAACAAAATTTAGCTGGTAATGACTGGACTTTTTATAGGCCAGAGGATATAATAATTACATACGTCGAAAATTCTTTATACCCGTTTGGGTATACCGGAACAGAGGTTCAATTTGGACAGGCATTCCGGGAAGTATAACATTTTCATTTTAAGGAGGAACAAGAAAATGGCGAGAAAAATGAAGACCATGGATGGTAATCATGCAGCGGCTCACGCTTCTTATGCTTATACTGATGTTGCAGCGATTTACCCGATTACACCGTCGTCTGTTATGGCAGAGGCTACGGACGAGTGGGCAACCCAGGGCAGGAAGAATATCTTTGGCCGGGAAGTACAGGTTACAGAGATGCAGTCAGAAGCGGGAGCGGCAGGTACTGTTCACGGTTCATTGGCAGCCGGAGCTTTGACTACTACTTACACAGCTTCTCAGGGTCTGCTTCTTATGATTCCGAATTTATACAAGGTTGCAGGCGAGCAGCTTCCGGGCGTATTTAACGTATCTGCACGTGCTCTTGCAAGCCATGCATTATCTATTTTCGGAGACCACTCAGATGTATACGCATGCCGCCAGACAGGCTGCGCGATGCTTTGCGAGTCCAGCGTACAGGAAGTTATGGATTTAACGCCGGTCGCTCACTGTGCTGCAATTAAGGGACGTATTCCGTTTATCAACTTCTTTGACGGTTTCCGTACCTCCCATGAGATTCAGAAGATTGAGACATGGGATTATGAAGATTTGAAAGAGATTGTGGATATGGATGCAATTGACGCATTCAGAAAGCATGCGCTGAATCCAAACCATCCCTGCCAGAGAGGTTCCGCTCAGAACCCGGATATTTTCTTCCAGGCAAGAGAA
>CATJPU010000053.1 GCA_949742505.1 uncultured Lachnospiraceae bacterium
TTCTTCGTCCATCGTCACTCTGAGAAGAATCCTGTGTTCTGGGTCCATGGTCGTTTCCCATAACTGATCCGCATCCATTTCTCCCAGACCTTTATATCTCTGAATCTTATTATTGTTGTCTCTTCCTACTTCTCTCAAAATCGAATCCAGTTCCTCGTCGCTGTATGCATACCATATCTTTTTATTCTTTTCCAGCTTATACAGGGGAGGCTGGGCAAGATAAACATATCCCTGCTTAATCAGCTCCGGCATAAACCGGTAAAGAAAAGTAAGTAATAAGGTACTAATATGCGCTCCGTCAACGTCCGCATCAGTCATAATAATAATCTTGTGATATCTTAATTTGGAAATATCAAAATCATCATGTATTCCTGTTCCGAATGCGGTAATCATCGCTTTTATCTCTGCATTACCGTAAATCCGGTCAAGTCTCGCCTTTTCTACATTCAATATTTTACCGCGAAGAGGTAAAATCGCCTGCGTATTCCGGTTTCTGGCAGTCTTTGCAGAACCGCCCGCAGAATCTCCCTCTACGATATAAATCTCACAATTTTCCGGATTCTTATCCGAACAGTCTGCAAGTTTTCCTGGAAGGGACATACCGTCTAAAGCAGACTTTCTTCTGGTGAGTTCTCTTGCCTTTCTTGCAGCCTCCCTTGCACGCTGTGCAAGAACCGACTTCTCAATCGTCATCTTAGCAACAGAAGGATTCTGCTCCAGATAGATTTCAAGCTGCTTACTTACAATACTGTCCACCGCTCCCCTGGCTTCACTATTTCCAAGCTTCTGCTTCGTCTGTCCCTCAAACTGGGGTTCTTCAATCTTAACGCTGATAATTGCAGTAAGACCTTCTCTGATATCCTCTCCTGTCAAATTCTGTTCATTGTCCTTTAACAGCTTATTCTTCCTTGCATAATCATTAAATGTTTTCGTCAAGGCATTGCGAAATCCCACAATATGAGTGCCGCCCTCCGGAGTCGTAATATTATTCACAAACCCATAAGTAGTCTCATTATAGGAATCATTGTGCTGCATAGCCACCTCAACCTGCACATTGTTTACCATTCCCTCGCAGTATATAACACCTTCATAGAGAGCTTCTTTACTGCGATTCAGATAAGTAACAAACTCCCGGATTCCCCCTTCATAATGAAATGACTTTTCAACAATTTCTTCCTGCCTTTCATCCCGCAGAGTAATCTTAAGACCTGCCGTTAAGAATGCCATTTCCCGAAAACGCTGCTTTAATATGCCGTAGTCAAAGACAGTCTCCTCAAAGATGGTATCATCCGGCATAAAAGTAACTTTCGTACCAGTTTTATCTATCTCACAATCTCCGATAACCGCTAACTTCTGAGTAACCTTCCCTCTCTCATAGCGCTGTTTATGAATATGGCCGTCAATAAAAATCTCAACTTCAA
>CATJPU010000054.1 GCA_949742505.1 uncultured Lachnospiraceae bacterium
CATTTCCTCTTTTTGTAGTTTCTTTCAGGGAATAAATGGAACTCGTACTCTGCACTTCTATACGTTCCGTCACTTTTTTCCCAAAACCAATTCCTTTTCCCATAATCAGATATTCCTGATTATCTTCCGCCGACACAGCAATTACCGTATTATGATTTAATACTTTACTGATTCTGTACATACTTTCCCTTAACCTCATCCTCTTGAAACTATACCTTAACGAACATTAGTAGTTCGTTAAGTATATCCTCCTGGCACCCCTAATGGCCATTCGGCCGTTTGGCAAGGTATATCCTCCAGGCGCTCCGTAAGACACGCCCCTATCGGAACAACGGCAGCGTCTGAAAAAGGGGCACCCTTAGGCATAATTCGGGTGCCAAAATATTTTTGACACCCTGATATACAGCATATCAGACTTCCCTCCAGTCTGCAATCTTTATTCCCTTGTCTTTTCTATTCATAGATATCTACTGCAAATAAGCTCTCGCCCTTCTCGATTTCTCCTTCCTTCAACAGACGAATCTTCTGATTGTCAGTCAGCTCCGTACACAGAACCGGGGACATCATAGACGGTGCGTTTGCGTTCAGATAATCCAAATCAAGTTTCAGAAGCGGTTCTCCCTTCTTCACCCTGGCGCCCTGCTCCGTCAGCACCTCAAAACCTTTTCCTTCCAGCTTCACTGTGTCTACACCCATATGAAGCAGAACGCTAATTCCATTATCCATAGAGAATCCAACCGCATGTTTTGTGTCAAATACGAAAATAACCTCTCCGTCTTCTGGTGCGCATACAATCGGATCTGTTGGCGTTACAGCGGCGCCGTCGCCCATCAGACGGCCTGCAAAAGCTTCATCCGGCACTTTGGAAAGATCAGCCGCAATACCTTTCACCGGACTTCCTACCATGATAGATTTAACTACCTTCTTCTCTTCGGTTCCTTTACCTGCCGCCTCTTCTGTCTTCACTTCTGCCGGCGCAGTATCCGCAACATATTCTTCATCAGGAGCTGTTTCCAGATAATCCTCCAGATTCGACTTAATCACTGTTACACGGGGTCCGTAAATCACCTGTACGCCGTTACCTTTATGAACAACGCCGGAAGCTCCTGTGCCCTTGAGCATCGCGTCATTCACCAGCTCAGACTTAAATACCGTACACCGAAGTCTGGTTGCACAGCAGTCTACATCTGAAATATTCTTCTTGCCTCCAAGCCCCATGCAAATCTGTCTGGATACTTCGTCCACTTCTCCGCCTTCAGCGCCGCCGTCTGCCGCGCCTTTCTTCTTAGCGTCCACATCGCTTCTGCGGTACAGCTTCACTTCTTCATTATCATCTCGCCCCGGAGTCTTAAGATCCATCTTAACAATCAGGAAACTGAACAGAAAATAATATACTACAAAGTATACAGCGCCTACAACTACTATCCAAATCCAGTTTGTCTTTCCATTTCCCTGCAGGATACCAAACAGGAACATATCAATAAATCCACCGGAGAACGTCATACCCACTCCTACGCCAAAAATATGCATCAGCATATAGGCTGCTCCTGCGAGAACACAATGGATTCCGTAAAGAAGCGGAGCCACAAACAGGAAGGTAAATTCTAATGGCTCTGTAATACCCGTCAGCATAGAAGTGAGGGCTGCAGACATCAAGAGACCACCCACAATCTCTCTCTTTTCTGGCTTTGCAACCCGGTACATTGCAAGCGCCGCTCCCGGAAGTCCAAAAATCATAAGAGGGAACTTACCGGACATAAATCTTGTTGCAGATACAGCAAATTTGGTGGTATTCGGGTCAGCAAGCTGTGCGAAAAAGATATTCTGCGCTCCTTCGATCATCTGCCCTGCAACCTCCATGCTTCCGCCAAGGCCGGTCTGCCAGAACGGAAGATAGAACACATGATGAAGACCGAACGGAATCAGAATACGCTCCATAAATCCATATACC
>CATJPU010000055.1 GCA_949742505.1 uncultured Lachnospiraceae bacterium
CCGCCAGCCATTCCATCTTCACCACTTCTTCCGGAAGCAGACTCTTCCAGGATTCCTTCTGAATCACACCTGTCTGCGAATATAATTCCCCGGCAAAGGGATCAAATATTCCGCTTTTGATATTGGTTTTTAGTAACTCTACCAAACGCTTCGTCCCGATAGGCAGGTTATTGGAGCATACAATATCCGCCACGTCAGAAGACATTCCCCACCAATAATTAATTGCTTTCTTATCAGAAGGATTATCGTCATATTTCCAGGTTCCGTCCATAATCGTGCGAATCAGCCGCTCATAAAGCTGTCCCCAGTGCCACACCGGCATAGCAAGACTCTTCGGCCAGTCGTGCTCCAGACTGTACAGCCCAAAATACCTGGAAGCATCCTCCGGCGTTACCATATCCTTACCGGAAATAATCTCCGCGCCCTGCTCTCTTAAATTCTTTACCGCGTCCACATCCTTCTTGGCTGACCACTCCAGATAGACCTTCACCCGGGGATTTACTAATTTCGCCCCCAGAGCAAACGCATTGATATTGGCAATCGTGCCAAAAATAGGATAATCTGCAATAAATCCGATTTTATCGTTCTCTGTCATGGAACCCGCAATTGCTCCCATGATAAATTTCGGTTCATGCATCCGAATATAATAGGTACGAATATAACGATGAGACGTATTCAGCGAACAGTTCAATATCCGCACAGAAGGATGCGCAATTGCCGCCTTCACGCTTGCCTGCACAAAGGACGGCGTAGTGGTAAATACAATATCACATTTCTGCCTGACCGCATCCTCTAAGGCATACTCAATATCCTTCCGGGTAATATTCGTATAGTAAAACGTCTGCACTTCCCCCGGGAACTTCTGCTCCAAATGCAGCCTTCCAAGCTCATGGCCATAGGTCCATGCTGAAGACCCTGGCGTCTTCTCATAGATAAATGCAATCTTAAGCCTGCTCTTGGCAGAAGACAGTACTCCCACCGGCAAAATCTTATTCAGACTCAGAAGAGGCTTCTTCTCCTGTACCGGATCCATCTTCAATTCAATCTCTTCTTCTTTTTCCAGAAGCATATATTCTTCCCAGCTTCTCTCAATCAGCTTCTTAAGTTCCCCGACGCTCATACCCAGAAGTTCCTTATATCCATAAAGCTCCAGCAGCGCAAGAAATGCATCCCCCGCCGTAATCTTGAGCTTATCATGATTCATAGACTTAAATTCTTTGGAAAACCGCGTATAAATCGAGCGAAAATCCATCTGGTCTTCCTCATTCCACACTTCGTCCGCATCTTTTCCCATAGCCTCCTGGAGCTTTGCAAACCGCCCGGTCTCAGAAAACCAGATATAATTCACCCTGGAAAGCTCATAAAAATCCAGAAATTCATAATAAATCTTATTCTCCTTGTCTCCAGTCCGGTTGGGTATGATACGCGTCACCGTTCCCGGAATGGAATCCACCCCGAAAAACTTCACCACACTGACCCGTTTATTGCCCTCTTCCACATAGAACTTATTCATATATTCATAGGCCTTAATCGGATCGCGTATCCCCTCCTGTACATGACTGGTGCTTAAGGACTCCCATTTTCTGGAGAACTCGCTGCCTTCCTTCAACAAGGGCATAAAGTTACTGGCAAATGCATTGCTCCGTCCTGCATTCTTCGTACCCGCAATCTGGTCGGCCGGAATTTTCACAAGACCTAACGGCACTTCCCGGTACTGACCTCTGGGCGGAAGGATATCGTCAAGCACTGGAAGCGTAGGGAGCTCTCCCCGCAAGGATTTGGACTGATAATCTTTTTTCGCTAATCTATTCGCTTTGATATAATCTTCTCTTGACATACTGCCTCCTGAAATCATAATAATCATAGAGTTTACTTTCTTCCCGAATATCATAACATAAGCGGAGGGAAGATTCATCTGTCATTATGAACAAATATTTACGATATTCATGTGTCTTGGCCGGACAGCTGCGCATCCTTTCAGCGAGATTGCAGGAATGAATTTGGGGACACGCTCTAAAGTAAAAAGGCAGGAAAAAACCTGCCTCAAACTATCCAAAACTTAATTTAGATATCACTCACATTATACAAAACCCGGTTCAGCATCTTCTGGAGCGCCTGAACCTCTCTCTTTGTCATGCCGATTGTCAGATTCTTATCTATCTTCCTTCGGTCAGACTCCATCTTTCTCTGGATATCATATGCTTTCTCCGTCAGATGAACATTCTTCTTCCTCTTATCCTTCCCATTCGGAACAATCAGAATATAGCCCTTCTCATCTAATCTCTGTAAGATTCCTGTCACTGTAGGATTCTTCAGACTCAGAGCCTTCTCAATATCCTTCTGGTTCACCTCTTCCTTGTCACAGCGGAACAAATAGTTCAACACCTCGCACTGGGACGATGTTATCCCAATACC
>CATJPU010000056.1 GCA_949742505.1 uncultured Lachnospiraceae bacterium
CTTCAAACTGTTGTATACTCTTAATCATAGGGAACACCTTTCTTTATGCTATTGGGTTTCGTCGACTAATATAATAACACAAAACTGGCGTTCCCTTTTTTATGTGTCCTACAAAAATTTTACGCTAGCCGTGATAAACCTGGCAGACTTCTTCTGGCAAAGGATAATTTCCCAGCAGTATTTTGCAGCTGCTCCATTCCCTGGTTATTTGTATGTCCTGCTTCTTCCCGCCAAGATTACAGAGCACCAGAATTTGCTGCTCTTCCAAAGTCCTCTGATAGGCAAGCGTCATATCCGTTCCTGTCTCCAGGAAGGAAATCTCGCCTTCCGCAATGACCGGATACTTTTTTCTCATGGCAATCAGCTTCTTATAGAATGCAAGGATGGAATCCTCATCTTTTTGCTGGGCCTCTGCCGTAATTTCCTTCCTGAAACCGGCAGCCACTGGAATCCAGGTTTTTGTCTCGGAGAATCCGCCGTACATTCCTTCGTTCCACTGCATAGGGGTTCTGCTGTTATCCCGGGATCTGGCCGCTAACGTCTCGAGGACTTCCTTTTCTGTCTCTCCCTCCTCCAGCAAAATCTCATAATAATTCAGGCTTTCTACATCTCTGTACTGTTCAATCGAAGAAAAATGTGCATTGAGCATCCCGATTTCTTCGCCCTGATAGATATAAGGTGTTCCCCGCATAAAATGAATCATACCTGCCAGCATCTTGGCTGACTCTTTATAGTAAATACCTTCGTCTCCCATCCTGCTTACAATACGAGGCTGGTCATGGTTGCACCAGAACAGCGCGTTCCACCCGTCTCCCTTTGTATCATCCTCGAAACACTCCGGCTTGGAAATCAGATTCACCACGTCGAACCGAAATCCTTTTACGCCCTTCTTTTTCCAGAAACGGATAATCTCCTTCAATTCTTCCCTTACCCGCGGATTATCCCAGTTCAAATCAGCCTGAGTCACGTCAAACAGATGCAGATACCATTTCTTTAAGGAAGGCACGTACTCCCACGCGCTTCCCCCGAATTTGGACTGCCAGTTCGTGGGCGGCATATCTTCTCTGCCGTCCCGGAATATATAGTAATCCATATAATCCTTCTCCCCGGCGAGCGCCCTCTAAAACCACTCATGCTCCGTCGAAGTATGGTTAAACACCATATCCAGCATAATCCCGATTCCCCGTTCGCGGCTTTTCCCCACTAAATCTTCCAAATCTTCCATCGTTCCAAACCTGGAATCAATCACGCAGTAATCCGACACGTCATACCCATTATCATTCTGAGGCGACGTAAAAACAGGCGTCAGCCAAAGATAATCCGCTCCTAATTCCTGTAGATAATCTAGCTTTTCAATTACTCCGGGGATGTCTCCCAAGCCATCCCCGTTGCTGTCCCGAAAAGACTTCGGGTAAATCTGATAAATCACTTTATCGCCAAAATTATTTCCCATCTGAACCAAACTCTCCTATCATTGTTTTTGCTGTCTCTACATGGATGCCCGCGGTCATTTACTTCCTTTAGCGTAATGACTTTTCCGGTTAAAAATGCCTTGAATGTTCCGCTGGTTCCGGCAGTCTCCCTACGTCCTCTCTCTTCTCCATTCTGGCCTTCATTCTGCTTTTCACTCTCTGCTTCTTCTACCGCTTCCATATCCTCCGGTTTCAGCTTTTTCCCTCCTACAATCATTGTCAGAACTACCGGAATTACCGCCGCAATCACCATACATACGGCAAAGCTTAACATACTGTCCGGCCTGATTGAGAGGATTCCCGGCAGACCGCCCACACCGATTGCATTCGCCGTAGTTCCCGTTGCCACGCATACCACAGCCGCGCAGGCAGAACCGATCATGCCGCATACAAACGGGAATACATGTTTTAAATTCACTCCGAAGATGGCAGGCTCCGTTACTCCCAGATAACAGGAGATGCATGCCGGTACATTTACTTCCTGCGCCCGTACATTCTTTCTCTGCAGAATTGTCATGCCAAGAACCGCCGAACCCTGCGCGATATTGGACAGCGCTATCATCGGCCATAACATGGTGCCGCCGTAATCCGCGATAAGCTGCAAATCAATGGCATTGGACATATGATGTAATCCCGTAATTACAAGGGGCGCATAGACAAATCCGAAAATCGCGCCAAATACTACCTTGAAGGAACCAGTAATCCCCGCATATATCACCGAGGAAATGGCAGAACCAATCTTCCAGCCAACCGGCCCCAGTACGAAATGCGCTGCCATCACAGCTAATAATAAACTGCAAAAAGGAACCACAATCATCGACACCACCTGGGGCGTTATCTTACGGAAGAATTTCTCCAGATACACCAAGGTAAATGCCGCCAGAATTGCCGGAATTACCTGCGCCTGATAACCGATCATATTTACCTTAAAATATCCGAAATCCCATACCGGAATA
>CATJPU010000057.1 GCA_949742505.1 uncultured Lachnospiraceae bacterium
ATGACGTTAGAAGAAATTCTGCGACAAGCTGAAGATATTATGTATGAGTGCAGGAACCGGAATATTGCTAAATATCCGCTGATAATTTCTGACACTCCTTAATATTGTAACCTTCACACTCTTGACTATCGTATTCCGGTAAATATATCTTATCGGGAAAATCCGCCTGCCCCGATAGCGGCAGATATTACGATGCGCCCTTGGATATAAAAATGTGAACAACTGCTCAGAGGGGGATGTTGCAAAATCGCCGCTATAGACAAGATATGATATATGAATAACATGTTTTTATCTATATCTTGCATATAAGCAGCATTTTGCAACATTCCCATCTAACTTATGTAACTCTATTCCAAAGACATTGTTTACTCGCTTTGACACCAGCGCATTGACACCACTTTGAAAAAAGCCCTAAAAATTCCCTGTCAGCTGCTGCCATCCAGGAGATATTATTGAGTATGTTCCGGTTACCAACTCTACGGAAATAAAACCTTTCTCTCAAACAGCTGAAAGAGTTAAACCTTTGAGTGAAATCAGTGGAGTTCTCGCTGATGAATCAGCCAAAAAGTAATTCGGGAAGGAAGTGTAACCATGTCAGCATTACAACCACAACCTATCATTACCACTCTGGAAGAATATGAGGCACTCCCAGAGGATATAAGAGCAGAAGTTTTTGACGGTCAAATTTTTTATATGGCCAGTCCATCACAGGAGCATCAGACTATCCTCACAGAACTACTAACTCTATCTTCTGCACCTAATTATTCCTGCTCCAATATTCCAGTATAAAGCTGATAATACATCCCCTTTTTCGCCACCAGGCTGTCATGATTTCCACGCTCCACAATCCGCCCATGATCCAACACCATAATTACATCCGAGTTTTTGATTGTGGAAAGCCTGTGAGCAATCACGAATACTGTCCTGCCTTTCATAAGCTGATCCATTCCTTCCTGCACGATTTTTTCTGTCCGGGTGTCAATACTTGAAGTAGCTTCATCCAGAATCAGAACCGGAGGATTAGCCACCGCAACTCTCGCAATCGCCATAATAATCGAATTTAACTGCTGTGAAAGCTGTGAGATTGGCTGGTTGAAGGAACGTGAAAACTGCAGGAAAGATGCCAGAGTCCCAAGGGTTATCTGCCCGCTGAAGATAGACAGGCACGCCCCCGCCATTGCAATCACCGCATAGCTGACATATCCCAGATTGCCAAGCACCGGCATCAGGATACTGACATAACGGTTAGCATTGTTCGCACTGTCACGCATCAGATTGCCCATATCCGTCTGCTGTTTTACAAAATAATATCCGCTTTTTGAAGATATGGCCTTTGTTGCAAACACCATGCAGATAACCATCGCCACCGTAATCAGTGTCAGCGGGCGGCTTAAGACGAGCATGGATAAGAACACACCCACAATCGTGATCACTGCGGAATGCTCTGGCTGATCACCTGCCGCAGGGTATCCGTGTCAGAAAAATGTCTTGTTTTCCGGAACGATTAACTGTACAAAAGATTTCACTACCCGCATTCCATTCACATTTTCCTGCACCTTTGCATTCAGTTCATCATATTCATGAAACACTCTTCTTAAAATCGGTTTTGCCTTTGATGAGTTCAGGGCAAGCACGGCTGCCAGGACGACGATCACCACCAGGAAAATCAATGCGAAGCGGGGATGGATCAGAAACGTCATCACCATCGCACTGACCAGCATAATCGGTGCCCTTACACAGATACGGATCGACATCTGAAATGCCTGCTGTACATTCATCACATCTGTTGTCATCCTGGTCACTAGCCCTGCCGTGGAAAACTTGTCTACGTTGGAGAAAGAAAAAGTCTGTATCTTTTCATACATAGCCTGCCTTAGATTCATAGCAAAGCCGGAACTGGCACTGGATGCCGTCCTCCCGGATTCCACACCAAAAAATAATGCCAGCCCCGCCATCACGATCATTGCTGCCCCGATCAGGCATACCGTCTTGAGGCTTTGTCCAGTCAGTCCGTAATCTATGA
>CATJPU010000058.1 GCA_949742505.1 uncultured Lachnospiraceae bacterium
AGATACGGTGTGACCTTTTAGTCAATGGAACTGTATCTGCCATTTTTATTCCCTCGAAGCAACGAGCCAAGCAGCCATGCCTGCATGGATATTTGGCGGCTGCCGCGAGAGTCAAATACCCCGCAGTTTGCATGGATATTTGACTGGAAGAGAAGATGTTCCATTCTAAGATTTTTTTGTCTGATCTGCACATTTTAGGAAACAGTGAATTGGTACATTTGCTGGATAGCTTTTCTTTCAGGAAATGGTATAGTGTCATGCTTGATAGTACAATTTTTTGAAAGGAGAGGCATATGAAAACTAGCATACAGGATGAACTGTGGATGGAAGCTGTGGAGGGATGGGCAGACAAAAGGGTGACGGCGTATCTGAGCCGGAATCATGAAGAGTATCAGGAACTGAGGGAGAGGGCGGGAGACTTAAGTGAAAAATGCCCGGCTATTTATCCGTTGATTCATGGAACCGGGATGATCAGACTGACACCAGAGGAACACCGCATTTTGCAGAATATCTGGAGGTAAAAGACAGGACCGAGCAGCTGGAAAGGGAGTATCATTATTATTTAGGACTGGCCACCGTACCGCCGTTTACACAGAACATACAGATGTTTCAGGACAAGATAGGATTATCTGAAGAAGAAATCGATGAGCGGAGGAACAGGATTCTGGAACTGCTTGCAGATGGGCGGACGGAAGGTTCCGACCGGGTATTTCAATCAGCAGATGCGAAAAACCGGGAAGGAGAGGAAAGGATCCTTGAACTGGAGAAAGATTTGAAGGAATTGGAACTCTCGGAAGAAATACGAAGAAAAATAGACAGCTATGTAAGCGCTATCAATAGCCAATGGATGAAATATAGTGAATTTATGTACCGGTATGGCATACAGGACATCCTTGTATTTTTGGGAGTTATTTAAAAAGTATATCTGATATCCTTACAAAAAAGGAAAAGAAAGGCAGGCAGATGCACCATAACAGGTGTGTTGCCTGCCTTTTTTTGTTTTAGGATCCTGGCATGGAGGTGGTGAAGATGGAGATGAGCGTATTTGAATTTCTGGCAGTTTCCAGAGAGATGCAGGGTACGGATTATATAGAGGGAGACAGGATTCTGTGTGAAAAGCGATATGAAAGGGAAACTGCACATATGATAGAATATTTACTCTTAGACGGAGCAGACAGCCTGGAGAAAAAGAGCAGGTACCGGAGAAAATTCCTGACGGAAGCCGGGTACAGACAGGCGCTTGAAAAACAGTCTCAGGGTAAGATTCGGATTATCCGGTATGCGAGACTGAAAGGGAGCGCCCTTGAGTATACATCTGCTCCCAGGGCGCCATCTTCAGGAGAGATATAACGCTTACCGGCTGGAAGAAAACATTTGACCTCCGGCTGTCCTTTTCTTTTTCCCGGCAGGGGATTCCTGCCGGAAATGTTCAGGATTCCCTTCTTCTTGCTTTTCCTGCCGGAAATATTCTAACTTTTCTTACCGGAAGTGTTTGAACCTTGGGGTTCTTAATCTCTCCCGGCAGGATTTCTGTTCTAATCAGGATCTGATATCACCCACAAAGAAATCAATGATACAAGTGTTTCTATTTAAATAATAAGAAAGGATGTGATGCCCATGGTGATAGGGATTGACCATGGCTATTATGCCATAAAGGGAGTCCATGTGTGTTTCCCTACGGGGACTTCCGTTTATGATTACGAGCCGTATACCATGCAGAACGTGCTACAGTATGCCGGGAAATATTATGTGTGCGGAACCGGGCGGCAGACACTGGTGAAGAATAAGACGGCGAATGACACCTATTATCTTTTGACGCTGGCAGCTCTGGCACAGGAAATCCGATACCGGAGGGCAGAGAAAAAGACAAGGGTTGTTCTTGCAGCAGGACTTCCGCTGGCGGGATTCGGGTGGGGGGAGCGTTCATTTAAGCAGCATATCCTGCGGAAAGAGCAGCCGGTGCGGTTTCTCTATGAGAGGGAAGCTTACGAACTGTTCCTGGAAGATGTGAAGCTGTTTCCCCAAGGGTATTCTGCCCTGGCTCTCCATCCGGAGTGCATAGGAGGTGAGCCTTCTGTTCTTCTTGTAGATATCGGCGGGTGGACGGTGGATTTGATGCGGTTAGACAATGCTGTTCCAAATGCAGCTACCTGCCGCAGCTTAGAGCTGGGGGTTATCCGCTGTATTGACGAGATCATGGAGCAGGTGCGCAGGAGTATGGGGCTGTCTGTGACAGATGTTCAGGTAGAGCGTGTTTTAAGCGGAAACCCATGTAGCATGGACCAGACGGCAAAAGGGATCATCCTCCAGCAGGGAAGGATCTATACCGAACGGATCCTGTCTGCCATCATGGAGGCCGGGTTTGACCTGAGAGCGATCCCCAGCGTTTTCATGGGAGGCGGCGCTGCCATTTTAAAACGCCACGTAAGGCCCCAGGACGGGATTTGCCGGGGAGTTTACCTGACAGACGTGCATGTGAACGCTGCCGGGTATGAACGCCTTGCAGGGCAGATGTGG
>CATJPU010000059.1 GCA_949742505.1 uncultured Lachnospiraceae bacterium
GAGATTAAGGGGATGGACCCGAATGCAACAATCGTTATGTGTTCGGCTATGGGACAAGAGACGATGGTTATGGATTCCATCAAATCTGGAGCAAAGGACTTTATTGTTAAGCCTTTTAAGCCGGAGCGGATTTTGTCTACGGTAAAGAAAATCCTTGGTTAATTTGAGGGAGGAACCAGTATGTCTTTTTTGAGTTCATTTGACATCAGTGCGTCGGGATTGACGGCTGAGAGACAGAGGCTGGATATTGCGGCCGAGAATCTGTCTAATACGAATACGACCAGAACGGAAAGCGGCGGACCCTATCGAAGAAAGATGGTGGTTCTGCAGGAAGTACCTTCCACCTCGTTCCGTACAAGATTTAACAGTCTTTTGAATAAGAGTGCGTCTGCCGCAAAGGGTGGAGTAAAAGTGACAGAGATTATAGAGGATCAGAGAGATTTAAATCCTGTGTATGACCCGGATCATCCGGATGCGGATGAGAACGGTTATGTCATGATGCCGAATGTTGACCCGGTTAAGGAGACCATAGACGGAATGTCGGCGACCAGGTCTTACGAGGCAAATATTACGGCCTTTAATGCGATAAAGCTGATGGCACAGAAGGCGTTAGAGATTGGAAAATAAAAACGGCGGAATAATTTCCCCGGAAGGAGAGAAGGGTTAGTATGGCTTCGGAATGCTTTAGTAAAATGGAAATAGATGCGATAGGCGAGATACTAAATATCAGCCTTGGCTCCTCTGCGACAGCAGTTTCCACGATGTTGAACGCCAGAGTAGATATTACAACGCCAGTTGTAAATGTCGTGTCAAAAGAAGAATTTGAGATGGACCGGGTAGAACCGGCCGTAGGTGTTGAGATAACTTATGTTGCTGGTCTGGAGGGGGAGAACGTCATGCTCCTTAAGCGGCATGACGTTAAAGTAATCGTGGAGATGCTCATGGGCATGGAAGTGCCTGATGAGGAATTTGAACTGAATGAGATTAATATCAGCGCAGTCTGTGAGGTCATGAACCAAATGATGGGTGCGTCTTCTACCGCATTGTCAGAATTCTTAGGGAGAATGGTTAACATTTCCACACCGATATCCTTTGAAGTAAAGGATGAACAGGAATTTATTGATAAGTATTTTGTAGATGATGCTCCGAAGGTAGTTGTTGTGTTCACGCTCAGGATTGCAGACAGGCTTGAGAGTGAGATCTTCAATGTAATGCCAATGGAACTGGCTAAGGGACTGGTAAGAGGATTTCTTCCGGAAGATCAGATTATTGAGATTGGTAAAGACGGGAAACCGGCATCCTCATCGGCAGGAGCGCCGGCAGAGCCTGTAAGCGAGCCTGCGGCTGCATCGGGCGGCACATTGTCTCAGGAGGAGATTGAGAAGCTTCTTGCGGGCGGAGCGGCAGAGGAACCTGCAGCGCCGGCGCCGGTAACATCACAGCCGGTGCAGCAGTCAGTGCCAGCGCCGGAGATATCGGTACAGCAGCCGGCGCCGGGAGCGGCAGCGCAGCCAGTACAGCAGCCGGTTATGCAGCCGGTAGCGGCAGTAAATCCGGAACTTTCTATGATGCAGATGCAGATGATGCAGCAGATGATGCAGCAAATGCAGACGATGCAGCAGGCAATGCAGGAATCCATGCAGGAGAAGAAGAGAGCGCCGGAGCCGAAGATGATTCATGTTCAGACTCCGTCACAGACCAATTTGAAACCGGGCGGAGATATTGTGCTTGAGGCAGAGCAGGAGGAAAACATGGAGTTAATCATGGGCGTTCCTCTTGAGATTTCTGTGGAAATTGGAAGAACTAAAAAATATGTAAAGGACATTCTTGACTTTACGAAAGGTTCGCTGGTGGTTCTGGACAAACTGGCCGGAGAACAGGTGGACTTATATGTAAATGGACAGTGTATTGCAAAAGGCGATGTTGTTGTTGTTGAAGATAATTTCGGAGTCAGAATTACAGAAATTATGAAGGTCAATTTGCTTGCATTAGAGTAAGAAAGGAATTGTATGTGGAGAGTAATTGCTACTTTTCTTGTGGTAGTGCTTATTATTTACGGAAGTTATCTGGCCAGTAAATATATAGGCAAGGGACTGTCAAAGAGCAGCAGTTCCATGTATATGCGTCTGATTGATCAGATTACGATGGGACAGGACAGACATATTGCGATTGTACAGGTCGGCAATAAGTTCTTTCTTGTGGGTATAACCGCAGGTCAGATCAGTGTTCTGTCCGAGCTTCAGGACGAAGAGCTTTTGCCATTGGCGCCGGATGCAGACGAGGGTGGTGCGAACGCTCTTGATTTTAAAGCGATGATGGATAAGTTCAGTGACTTGGGCAAAAAGAGGAGGTAGAGACTAGTGTATGACTCACTGATTAATGTTAACGGCAGCCAGGTTCCTACATTAGATATATTGTTACTTCTGACGATTATATCGCTTCTGCCCTCTCTTCTGATTATGATGACCTCGTTTACGAGGACCATAATTATTCTTTCTTTTTTGAGAAATGCGCTTGGAATCCAGCAGAC
>CATJPU010000060.1 GCA_949742505.1 uncultured Lachnospiraceae bacterium
GGATTGCTTTGCCCTAAGACCCGGCCCATAATAATTAGTAGAGAATGCAAGCGCTTTACTTCATCTTCTTTTTCTAGAAATGATAGATGCGAGCATTTTACTCTATTAGATTTATGGAGGACTACTCATGAGAAGCAAAAGAATACCTGCCGAAGAACAATACCGTCTCATCGTGGAATGCCGTCAAAGTGGATTAACAGATCATCAATGGTGTGTGGAACACGACATCAAGCCCGGAACTTTTTACAACTGGGTAAAGCGACTGCGGCAAAAAGGTTGCATGGATTTACCAGCGGCGACCGGACGCAGCTATAGCACTCCGGAAAGTCAGGAAGCCGTCAGGGTAGATTTTCATAATCCTGACACCATCTCATATGAACAGCCATGGGATATGGTTTCTGCATCTGTGGAAAGAAACAGCATTTCCGAGGCATCACCTATGAAGCTGTCTTTTGGAAGTTTCCTTCTGACTATCCCAAATGGAACAGACCCACAGCTTCTTGCCCAGACACTTCGCATTGCGAAGGAGTTGGAATGTTAGGGGATATCACAGTCGCCGATGAGATCTATATCGTAACCGGCAGAACTGATATGCGCAAATCCATTGACGGACTGTGTGCCATTGTAGAGGAACAGCTTCATATGGATCCAAGACGAAGTGCCTTGTATCTTTTCTGCGGAAAACGTTGTGACAGGATTAAAGCTTTACTCTGGGAATCCGATGGATTTGTGTTGTTGTATAAACGCATGGAAGTTCAGGGCAGATTCCGGTGGCCGAGAAATCAGTTGGAAGTAAAGCAACTGACCTGGCAGCAATTCGACTGGCTCATGTCCGGTCTTGAAATTGAACAACCGAAAGCGTTCAAACCTACGGAATGATGGTAGAAAACTTCTCTGCAATCCGGTAGAAATGTGGAGCGCTCTACACACTGGAAAACACCCTCAGCGACTTGTAAATACTGGATTCCCTGCTTCTTTTTCTTTGCTTTTTGTGGTATACTAAGAGAAGAGAAAGAGGAGCAGAAAACATATGGCTGGTAATTCAAAAGATTCAAAAATCCTTGCGTATAAGGACATGATCAACCAACTGAATAAGACAATTGCTGCACAGACAGAACTGATCCAATCTTTACAAAAGACAATGGAAGCAGACCGTCTGGAAAAAGAGACTCTTCGCCAACAGATTGAATATCTCACGAAGAAACTCTTTGGCACTTCCAGCGAAAAACGGAAGGATATCAAAGGACAGCTGAATCTTTTTGATGAAGCCGAGCAGGAAGCGGAGCCGGCATGGGATCCGGAACTTCCTGATGACATCATTGTTCCGGAGCATAAGCGGAAAGCAAGACGGACACACGCTGAACTTTTTAAAAATGTGCCTTCCTGCGACGAAATCATTTCTCTTCCAGAGGAGGAACGCAACTGTTCAACCTGTGGAACGCAGATGGAATGTATTGGGAAAGAATTCGTCCGTCATGAATTCCGCTTTACCCCTGCCAAAGGTAAAGTTATAAATATCTATCGTGAAACCTATAAGTGTCCGGAGTGTGCCATATCAGCGGAACATCCCGATGATCAGACTTTTGTCAAGGCTCCTGTACAGGAACCATTAATCCCGGAAAGTTATGCGTCAGAATCTGTCGTTTCATGGGCAATGCACCAAAAGTACCAGAATGGTCTGCCGTTAAACCGGCAGGAAGAGGGCTGGAAACAACTGGGTGTACCATTAAACCGTGCTACGCTTGCCAACTGGATCATTTACTGCACCGAGAATTATCTTCGCCATGTTTATGGCTATTTTCACCGTCAGTTACTGATACGTAAATATCTGATGGCAGATGAAACACGGGTTCAGGTGCTGAATGAGCCGGGGCGCAATCCGGAAACAAATTCCTGGATGTGGCTCTTCCGCAGTGGAGAAGACGGCCTTCCACCGATCCTGCTCTATCATTACACAGAGACAAGAGCAAAATTCCACGCAGAATCTTTCCTGCAAGGATTTAGCGGGTATCTGGAGACAGATGGCTATCAGGGTTATAATAATCTACCTGACATTAAACGATGCTCTTGCTGGGCACATGTAAGACGTTACTTTACAGAAGCCATACCGAAAGGGAAAGAGTATGATTACAGCCTTCCGGCAGTGCAGGGAGTGCAGTTCTGTTCCAAGCTGTTTGATTGCGAACGGTACTCAAAAGCAAAAAAACATACCGCAGAGCAGAGAAAACAGTTACGTCTTGAAAAAGAAAAGCCGATACTGGATGCATTCTGGGATTGGCTGGATCAACAACGCCCAAACAAGGGAACCCGTTTGGCGAAAGCGGTGAACTATGCCCAAAATCGGAAAGACACCCTGATGACCTATCTGGAAGATGGTCACTGTAGTCTTTCTAATAATCTCAGTGAGAATGCAATCCGGCCATTCACAGTTGGCAGGAAAAACTGGTTGTTCAGCGCCAGCCCTAAGGGAGCCACAGCCAGTGCTATCGTGTAGACTATGGTTGAAATGGCAAAAGCGAATGATCTGAACACTTATAA
>CATJPU010000061.1 GCA_949742505.1 uncultured Lachnospiraceae bacterium
ATGAATGGAAAATGAAAAGAAGTATGCGGTAAGACGAATTGGGGTTCTGACTTCGGGAGGCGATGCTCCGGGTATGAATGCGGCAGTCCGGGCGGTTGTGCGTACGGCCCTGTATTTGGGCGTCGAGGTAGTTGGAATCCGCCGGGGATGGCATGGGCTGATTAATGGGGATATGTTCCGCATGACAGCCGGTGATGTGGCCCGGATTATCAACAAGGGCGGTACGATACTTTATACAGCCCGCAGTCAGGAATTCCGCACGGAGGAAGGACGTCAGAAGGCATATAATAACTGCCGCCTGTTTGGACTGGACGGGCTGGTAGCTATTGGCGGAGACGGTACTTTCAGCGGCGCTTTGGCGCTTTCCAGTGAATTTCCTATTTCAGTGGTAGGAATACCGGGAACGATTGACAACGATATCGGATGCAGCCATTACAGTATTGGATATGATACGGCGGCCAATACTGCGATTGGGGCAATCGATAAGATTCGCGATACGATGCAGTCTCACGAGAGATGTTCTGTCATTGAGGTTATGGGACACCGGGCTGGTAATCTGGCTCTGTATGTCGGTATTGCCACCGGAGCAACCGCAGTTCTGATTCCGGAGGAACCATGGGATTTTGAAGCCCATGTAGCTGAGAAGATTCGTAATGCGCGTCTTGCAGGACGCACGCACTTTATGGTAATCGTAGCAGAGGGTGCGAAGCGTAAGTCAGATGGAAGCCTGGACAACGAAGAGGTCGGCAATGGCTCCGCAGCTGAGCAGGTTGCAGATATGATTCGCGCAGAACTTGGACTGGACCCGCGCGTTACGGTTCTGGGACATCTTCAGAGAGGCGGGGCGCCGTCTGCAAGAGACCGTGTGACAGCGACGCGTATGGGATATGCAGCGGTACAGGCGCTGGCGGAAGGCAAGACGAACCGGGTTATTGTGCGTCAGGACGGCGGACTGAAAGACATTGATATGGTAGAAGGACTTAAGATGCAGAATCGGCTGGATGAGGAAGAAAAGAAAGTTCTGAAGGCGATGACATTCTCATTTTAAGTAGTACATTACAGATACTTTGCAGAGCCATCGGGAGGATATATTCACCTGATGGCTCTGCTTTTATCATATGGAAAATCTGGTTCTTATTGGGCCTCCGCCAGAATGATATTTGTTAGTTCCATAATTCTATTATAAACCTCCTGATCGATTTGAGAATCTGTGACAAGATAATCAATCTGCTCCCAATCCGCAAAGGTTATTAAAGAAGAGTAGAAAGATTTGCTGCTGTCTGATAACAGGATGCTGGTCTGGGTGTTTTCCAGAGCAGTTTTTTTTACGTTGCAATTTTCAAAGTCGTTGCCGGTTGGGCCGTCGTTGAGCTGGAATCCGGAAGTTCCCAGGAAAGCGATGTCCGTTTTCAGATTTTTCAAAAAATCGACGGCAGGCGCGCCGACCGTAGACATACCAAGGGGCTTTAAAACGCCTCCGCACAAAACAATGGTGTTTTGGCTGTTAGCACAGGTGGTCGCCACTTCAATGGAAGAAGTGATAATGGTATGACCGGATTCCTGATTTAACAAAGCGGCAAGGCAGAGGACTGTGCTTCCGTCTCCCAGATAAATATCGGAATGGGGAGGAATCAGCTCCAGAGCCTTCCGGCAGATCTGCATTTTTATGTCAAAGTTTAATTTTTTCTTTTCTTCTAAAGGCTGAATGTTAAAAGCCTGATTTTCCTTTGCAGAAATGACGCCGCCGAACCATTTCTGGATACGCCCTTCATGTTTCAGGCAGATCAGATCCCTTCGGATTGTTTCTCGTGATACATTAAAATAATTGGCAAGATCCATGATTTTCATAACGCCGCGCTGGGATAATAATTCTTCAATCTGAGTTTGGCGTTCGGTTGCGTTTAACTTTTTCATTTGGGGATTCCTTTCTGTTCTGCTTAGAAAATTCAGTTGTAAATATGCACAGACAAATATTGTGTATCTCTCCATAACACTATAGAAAAAATTAAAGGAAAAGTCAAATGAAAATTACAAACAAAATGTGCAAATATACAAAAATATGATTGCAAATTTACACAATATGGTATATAGTGAAATTGAAAAAAGAGAACTGTACAGGGATAGGAGAAAAAGTATTTTGTTTTGGAAGGTTTGGAAGATGAAGAATGCAGGAGGTTGGGAAGATGAAGGAAAAATGGATTGACTTAAAAGGGAAGTCGGTTATTGTAACCGGAGGGAGTATGGGAATCGGGGAAGCGGTTGTGGAGGACTTAAGGAACTGCGGCGCCAGAACGGCTATTTTTGATATGGAGGAACCAAAGGGACTCGGAGAAGGCGGGGACGTTTTCTATGTCAAAACGGATATCCGGGATAAAGCTTCTGTGGAAAAGGCCGTAGAGCTGACTATCAGAAAATTTGGGACAATAGACGCTTTGGTTAACTGATTATTCTAATGCTTGGGAGCCACCAATTTAAAGCTTGAGAGCCACCCAAAATCCGTCCTGATTTTAATGCTTGGGGGCCATCTATAAGATACAAG
>CATJPU010000062.1 GCA_949742505.1 uncultured Lachnospiraceae bacterium
ACTGATTCTTGGGAATCGGCAGAATGTTTTGGAGCTGGTTGATAAATATAATCTTCAGGAAAGAACGATAAGAGCCGACATTAAGGAACTCAATGAAGCGCTTCTGAGACACAGTCTTCCGTTAATCGCGTCTGACAAAAATGGAGAACTATTTATTGACACAGAAGAGAAACCGGATGTCAGCGCCTATGAGAAATTTATTCAGGCGCATACATTTTATACATATTATTTATCAAAAAACGAGCGTTCCACAATTCTGGCGATGATTCTGATGAATGCCGACGGTTATGTGACGGTGGAATACTTGAAGGATATCATCGGCGTCAGCAGGAATACGCTGCTCCACGACCTGTCCGAGTTAAAGAAATGGTTTGAAGAGAATAATATGGAACTGGTTTCGCAGGTGCGCCGGGGATATATTGTAAATGCGCCGGAATTACAGATTCGGAAAGGAATCCTGAAGCTTTTAGAGGTGAACGGAGATAATAATGATTATGGAACCGGCTATCATCTGGGAGCATTCTGGAATTTCCTGATTAACGAAGTGGATAAACTGGGCATATACAATGTCATAAAGAAAGACATTATTGAACAGGAAGAGTTATTGCAGGCATTTCTGTCGGATTATTCATTCTTCGAGACGGCAATTGAGCTGATGCTGGTTGCAAACCGGATTGTGAAAAATCATACGCTGCCGGAGTATTACGGCAATACCATGAGAGAGCTGCGGGAAAGTTCCAAATACATATTCAGCAGGAATCTTTTAAAGAGCCTGGGGGAACGGTATGAATTTTTGGCATCGGAGGCGGAGGTTCTGTATTATACAGACTGTCTGAAGGGGAAAAGTTATCTGAAAGACCGGCACCATAAGAGCAACACTCTGGATTTGAGGCTGATGATTGCGGAGACATTGTATCAGATTTCCAGTTGTTTTGGAATCGACTTTTATCTGGATTTTGCGTTGTACGATCTGTTGATTGCCCATATGCGTTCGGCGGTTTACCGGCTGCAGACGGGGGAGGTTTTAAGGAACCCGTTAAAGGAGTCGCTGCTTCGGGAATATCCGGAGGTTTTTGAGATTATCCGTAAGAATATTGGTACGTTAGAGGAATATATCGGTACGGATTTTTCCGAAGACGAGATGTCGTTTATGGTGCTGTATTTTGCATCGGTTATGGAAAAGGAGAAGGCTGAAAGCTCGAAGAACAGCAGGGTCCGGGTGGCGCTGGTCTGCGAGACCGGGAGAGGGACGGCGCAGTTTATGCTGGCGAAGCTAAAGACCCTGGATGAGATGATAGAGATTGTGAATGTATCGTCCGTTCACAATACCTGTGAGATTAAGAAGGCGGGCGCCCAGATGATTATCTCTACGATACCGCTGGACAGTGAGGAACTTCCCTGCATTACGGTGCGTTCCGCGATGCTGAACAGAGAAGATCTTCTGGATATTCAGAGAATGGTATTGGAGATTACGGACGGTAATGCGCAAGAGCATTCGGATTTGGGAATTGATATTGTGAATCCGGAGGAGGCGAATATTCAGGGAGCTTTTTACCGGCTGCTGGCTGAGGAGAGGACGCTTGCCGGCTATGCGGCGGCAGACTGGCGGGACGCAGTCCGTAAGTCCGGGATGCTGTTGTATGAGACGGGCGCGGTGGAACTGCGCTATGTGGACGCGATGATTGCAAATATTGAGAAGTACGGTCCCTATATCGTGGTGTGTCCGGGAACAGCCCTTCCCCATGCGGATACCAGCGAGGGCGTCATCACAGAGGCCGCGTCTTTGGTAAGGCTTGCAACTCCGGTTGAATTTCAGAATGAGGCCAATGATCCGGTCCGGTATGTGATTGGTATCAGCGTCGAAAGCGCCGAGAGCATCAATCAGGCAATCTATGATTTGATGATGATATTCGGAAATGAGAATATCAAACGGATTCTGGATAAGGCTCCGGATGAGAAATCCATTCTGGAGGCAATAAATAATTTGAACAAAATAAGCGGAATCAAAGCCGCGAAAAGGAGGTGACAAGATCATGGCAAATGCATTAGGCGACGTCTATATCGCTCCCGAACTGATTCTTATGGATATTGAGGCAAAGACAGACCAGGAGGCAATCGAAATTCTTGCAAAGCATTTATACGGGAAAGGAATTGTAAAGGAAAGCTATATCGAAGCGGTAAAAGAGAGAGAGAAAGTTTTCAGCACCGGTCTGAATTTTGATGAAATGGGAATCGCGATTCCTCATACGGATTCCGTTCATGTAAATAAACAGGCAATTGCCGTAGGGGTTCTTAAGAAGGATGTGAAATTCTGTCATATGGGTATGCCTGAGGAACCTGTGGCGTGCGAGATGATGTTTATGATGGCGATTGAAAAGCCGGAGAGTCAGGTGGATTTCTTAGGCAGGATGATGGACATTTTCCAGACGGAAGGATTCCTTACAGGCTTAAAGTCCTGTAAGACGCCGGAAGAACTGGCGCAAAAATTCGGAGACTCCTTTAAGGAGTAGCCGCTCTGCAGGAAATGCAGACAGTTTTGTGTGATGCAACATTATATAAAGGAACTTTATGTTTTATATAATGTGCAGATAAAATTTTTTAAGGAGGTGTAAAGGGATGAAGAGGATTTTACTTGTATGCGG
>CATJPU010000063.1 GCA_949742505.1 uncultured Lachnospiraceae bacterium
CTGTCTCACAAAGCGTTCCCTGCCTGCACACCATTATGGTCATCCCTTGGTTGCAGAAGGTATACCCTCCGGGCACACCTGATGGCCATTCGGCCATTTCACAAGGTATCATTCAACGCGTCTGTTTGTGCAATTTTCCTGACTAATTCCCCGCTGCCAAGTCCCTCAAACCGGTGGACTCCTCCCACAACAGGAACTGCCGCCGTTTCAAGCTGCGCGCTGTTCTTAGAACTGTACCGGTTATAGAGAAGGCGGATTTTCTCCAGAATCCCACAGTCCTGTCTCTGCTCCATCACCCGGATTGCTTCGCAGAACCGCTCAAATTTCCCATTCCCTGTAGAGCTTCCGTCTGACACATATATAATTCTATCCGCATAATCCCGCATCAGCGTAATCATCCGCTCCGACATATCGCCGGAATAATCAATCACAATTTCTTCATATTTCTCTATCTGCGAAATCCCCTGAACCAGCAGCTCCACATCCGCGTCTGACAACTCGAACAAATCAAAGGCATTCCTGCTGGAATGGAAGAAATCAACCCCGGAAGCATCCGTCTGCACTGCGCTCTCAAGCTTCATCGGCAGGTTTTCTTTTTTACTTTTCAGGAAATAGATTACGTCTGAGAAGCTCAATTTACCGTCTCCCTGAAAATATAAATTCGCATCTCCGAACTTCTCAAGATTCAAATAAAATACATGCTTTTTATCCGATGCTTTCTTAAACGCATACGCTGCCGCGGCGGACGAAGTTCCGCTGCCTCCCTGAACCGATGTAAATAAGACCACCCGCACATCTTCCCTGCTCCTTTTCAGCTTCACATCAGACGCCCCTTCCGCATACAAATGCAGCAGCATCTTATAGATTGCCTCGGCCTTCTGATATTTGCATATCGCAGGAACTCCTTCTATCTCGTCTGCGTCAGGAATTGTACTAAAACATCCTATCGTGACTCCCTCCGGAATCCTTTCTTTCTCCATCTTTACAGATTGTCCGGTCAGAACCATATCGACATGGTTCTCCTTTAGGCTCCGATACAGCATCTCCTCACTGGAAAATATGGATAAATTGATTTTATCTGCATATTTTTGCTCAAATACCTTCGCAAGCCTGCCCATAAACTCCAAATCAGTATCTAAAACAGCCGCCTTTATCTTCATTGCGTTACCCTCTTTTTTACGTCGCTCAGAACAGATTTACATAATTAACAATGAATCCTGCAATACTGTGTCAAGCTACCTAAATACCTTAATATTCCAATTATCTTTTGCCCGATGAGTTTCTCCCCATATCCATCAGCTCATGAATATCATAAATTCCTGTTTCCCGCACACTGCCCGCCGGATAATCAAAAACCAATTTATCTCCCGTTACGTCGCTGAGATACGGCAGCTCCGCCAATACTTCGCACTCCTGATTCAAGAGCTGCCCGGAACATTCTCCATCCGCCGTTATATACTGGGCCGCAAGATAATCGCCCGCTTTTGTTACATAAGTAAGATACGTATCTTCTTTCAGTCTGGCTATTTCTTTTCCGTTTTCCGCATCATACACAACCGGAGTTCCATGTAAAGGAGACTCAATCCGCAGATTATCAATGATAAATTCTTCGTCCCGTTCCTCTGATATTTCCCTCTGCTCCTCCCGAATCAAGCTTCCATCCTCTGCGGAATAGACTTCCGTTTTCCCGGAATGATAAATGACTTCAAGGCTGGACGTATTGCCATCCCTTATAAACTGCTGGTCAAATACTTTGTCAGAGTCAGCCAGTTCCACTTCATGAATGAGAACCCCTTCTTTCCCGTACACCCGGAATCCCTCATAGGAAAATAATATCAGCGTTCTTCCATTTGAACTGATTCTGGCTTCATCGTGTCTATAGGTAGAATCATAAGTAAATATCTCCGTATCCCGGTTATTTTCATACTGCATAATCCGTACTACCGGCTCATCCATACTTCCAATAACGGCCGCCTCTGTTCCAATACAGACCAGGCCGCTTTTATATTCCTTCTTATAACGGGAAATAAGCTGCGCGTCTTTATCAAAATAGAAGATTTCATTTCCCGAAGTTGTCACCGTATAGTCGCCGTTTGTATCAAAGGAAACAATATCCTCCGGCATATCGACTAACGGAATCTGTTCTCCTGTCTGGGGCTCAATTTGAACCAGAACATTCCCGGACTGAACGTAAATTCCATTTTCGTCACTCTGTACCCCGAAGTCTACCTTCTCCCGAAAGCCTCCCATTTCTTCTTTCTTAACAGTGTCAATAACCGCAAAGACAGACTCTTCCTGATTTGCCGCACAAAAGGCAAAATACCGGCCGGAAAATCCTCCCTCAAAATGCCCGTAACCGGAATCAGCACTGTAAATCGTAAATTCATCTCCCGGGTTTTCCAAATCATACCCAGAGGCACCCCTTAATTCATGCTCCTGCCGGAGCTGGCGGACTTCGTCCGATAAGGTATATATTTGGAGGGAACCATCCTGAAAGCTGACTCCTAGAAGCGAACCATCTTCATTCAGCGCAAATAGATTGTCTTTGATAGCGATGCCTTGCCGCTTTCCGTTAAAATCAACCCGGCATATTACTTTCCCGCTGGCCGTATCATACACCGTAGCAAAGGATTCTTCTTCACAGATACCTGCCGCACGCTTCCTATCACCCGATACGCTAA
>CATJPU010000064.1 GCA_949742505.1 uncultured Lachnospiraceae bacterium
CAAAATTATGTCAGAATTAACTTTTGAACAGATGTTGGAAGAATCATTCAAGACGATACGCAATGGAGAGGTGGTAGACGGCACCGTCATCGATGTTAAACCTGATGAGATTATTTTAAATATAGGTTACAAGGCTGACGGAATTATTACGAGAAGCGAATATACCAACGAGTCGAATGCTGATCTTACTACCATGGTATCAGTCGGTGATCCGATGACAGTGAAAGTTCTGAAGGTGAATGACGGAGAAGGTCAGGTGCTGCTGACGTATAAGAGATTGGTTGCCGAGAGAGGCAACGAGAGATTAAGGGAAGCTTTTGAGAACAAAGAAGTCTTAAAGGCGCCTGTTGTACAGATTCTTGGCGGAGGCTTAAGTGTTGTTGTTGACGAGGCCAGAGTATTTATCCCGGCAAGTCTTGTTTCAGATACATATGAGAAGGACTTGAATAAGTATCAGGGACAGGAGATTGAATTTGTTATCAGCGAATTTAATCCGAGAAGAAACCGCGTAATCGGAGACAGAAGACAGCTCCTGGTGGCAGAGAGAGCTGCAAGGCAGAGAGAGCTTTTTGCGAATCTCAATGTTGGAGATACAGTGGAAGGTATCGTTAAAAATATTACGGATTTCGGCGCGTTTATCGACCTTGGCGGCGTTGACGGACTCTTGCATGTGTCTGAGATGTCATGGGGAAGAATTGAGAATCCGAAGAAGGCATTTCAGGTAGGAGAGAAGCTGAAAGTACTGGTGAAGGATATCCGCGACACGAAGATTGCTCTAAGTCTGAAGTTCCCGGAGACGAATCCATGGGCGAATGCGGACGAGGATTATGCGGTAGGAACAGAGATTACAGGAAGAGTTGCGAGAATGACTGACTTCGGCGCTTTTGTAGAGTTGGCGCCAGGGGTGGACGCATTGCTTCATGTATCCCAGATTTCCCGCGAACATGTGGAGAAGCCTTCTGACAGATTGTCGGTAGGGCAGGAAATCACAGCAAAGATTGTAGATTTGAATGAAGCAGAGAAGAAGATTAGCTTAAGTATTAAGGCGCTTGAGTCGGAAGCGGCTGCATCCTATGATTCAGAAGATGCAGAAGGTTAATTCTTTTGATTTTTATCATACAGAGCATGAGAGTGCGGGCGGCGGGGAGTATTTGCCCCAGGTTCGCGAGGCGATGTATTGGGGATGGTAATATTATAAACGGTAAAGATAGGGGCATGGAAAGTCTCTATCTTTCTGTGTTTGTTAAGGCAAAAAACGTTAAATTAACAACAAAATCTGTTAAATAACCGACAAGATGTTTCTCGAAATATACAATAAATTGTCTCTGATTATCTGGATTGCCAGAGCATTTTCTTGTATAGTATAAGTAAAGGATTTTAAAGGAAGGAAGGGAAAAAGGATGGCACTGTTAACATTTAAGGGTGGGATTCACCCGGATGACGGCAAGCGCCTGGCGAAGGATGCGGCTATTGTTGATGTGAAACCGAAGGGCGACCTGGTTTATCCGCTTTCTCAGCATATCGGAGCTCCGGCGTCACCGATTGTTGCGAAGGGCGACAGAGTGCTGCGGGGGCAGAAGATTGCGGAAGCAGGCGGTTTTGTGTCTGCGCCCATTTATGCATCCGTATCGGGTACTGTAAAGGCGATTGAGCCTCATTTTAATCCGACAGGTGCGAAGGTTAACTGCATCGTGGTTGAGAATGACGGAGAGTATGAGGAAGTGGAATATGCTCCGGTTAAGCCTTTGGAGGAGATGACAAAGGAAGAGATCTTAGGCGCAATCGGAGAAGCCGGAGTTGTCGGCATGGGCGGCGCTGGATTTCCGACCAGAGTGAAGCTGTCTCCGAAGGAGCCGGAGAAGATTGACTATATTATCGCAAACTGCGCGGAGTGCGAGCCCTATATTACAGCCGATTACCGGAGGATGATGGAGACGCCGGAGCTTTTGGTAGGCGGTATGAAGGTGATTCTGTCTGTATTTGATAAGGCGAAGGGAATCTTCGGCGTGGAGGATAACAAGCCGGATTGTATCGAGAAGCTTAAGGAACTTACGAAGGACGAGCCCCGTATGGAGGTTATGGCCCTTAAGACCAAGTATCCTCAGGGAGCAGAGCGTCAGCTGATCTACGCTACAACCGGAAGGGCTATTAATTCCACCATGCTGCCGGCGGACGCGGGCTGCGTTGTGGATAATGTGGAGACGATGATTAACGTATATCAGGCGGTTGTGAAAGGGATGCCGTCTATTGAGCGTATTGTAACGGTAAGCGGCGATGCAGTGAATCAGCCGGGGAATTTCAGAGCGCCCTTCGGGATGAACCAGATGGAGCTTGTGGAAGCCGCGGGCGGTTTTAAGGAAGAGCCGGAGAAGGTGATTTCCGGCGGGCCGATGATGGGATTCGCCATGTTTACGCTGGACGTTCCGGTGACCAAGACGTCTTCTTCTATTCTGAGCTTTTTAAAGGACCCGGTGAAGGGACTGGAAGAGACGGCCTGCATCAATTGCGGACGCTGCGTGGAAGCCTGTCCGAGCAGAATCATTCCTTCCAGACTGGCGGATTACGCCCAGCATCACAACGAGGAAGCATTTACAAAGATGGAAGGTATGGAATGCGTGGAGTGCGGTTCCTGCAGTTATGTATGTCCGGCTAAGAGACCGCTGAAACAGGCGATTGGTTCCATGAGAAAGATTGTTCTTGCGAACCGCAGAAAGAAATAACAAAGAGAGGAAGAG
>CATJPU010000065.1 GCA_949742505.1 uncultured Lachnospiraceae bacterium
ACAGCCCTTGGAATGGGAGCGAAACATAACGGAAAGATTCTGGAAAGGAAGATTCGGTAGTGAAGCGGGCGCCGGTAAATAAAATTATACCCTTCAGCTCAGTGGACGGTCCCGGTAACCGGACGGCAGTATTCCTGCAGGGATGTAATTTTGACTGCAGATACTGCCATAATCCGGAGACCAGGAATCTTTGTACGGACTGCGGAGGATGTGTGGGAAGCTGTCCGGCAGGGGCGCTAAAGCTCAGAGAAGGCCGGGTGGCGTTTGAGCCTGCGGCCTGTGTATCATGCGACACCTGTATTCAGATTTGCAGATTCGGGTGCAGTCCAAGAATCCGTAATATGACGGCGGAAGAGGTAATGGAAGCAGTTCGGAATCAGCTTCCGTTTATCCGCGGAATTACCGTATCCGGCGGTGAATGTACCTTGTATCCGGAATTTCTGACAGAGTTGTTTGCGCTGTGTAAGAGGGAAGGATTGGGAACTCTGATTGACAGTAACGGAACTTTGGATTATGGCGGATATCCTGAACTGATGGCGGTTACTGACGGGGTGATGCTGGATATGAAGGCCTGGGATGATGAGGAGCATAAGAGGGTAACCGGAGTATCCGGGGCTGTCGTAAGAGAGAATGCGGCCAGGCTGGCTTCGGCAGGAAAGCTTCCGGAAGTGCGGACGGTGGTGGTGCCGGGGCTGTTTGACTGTGAACAGACAGTAAGGGAGACGGCCCGGCTTTTAAGGCCGTATCTGATTTATGGAAATATCCGGTACAAATTGATTCGATACCGGCAGATTGGGGTAAGAGAACAATATGCAGTCTATCAGAGTCCTTCTGAGGAGATGATGGAGCGTCTTGCGGGTATTGCGCGCGGCGAGGGGCTGAATGATGTGATTGTTATTTAATATGTATGGAGGAAGCAGTGCGGATTTTGCTCAAAGAGGAGGAACAAAAGTGGACAAGACAAGCAACATCAATAAGGATCATGTGGTTCTCCAAATGAAGGATATCGTTAAGAAATTCGGTGATTTTACAGCGAATGACCATATTAACTTAACGGTTCATAAGGGAGAGGTGCATGCGATTCTTGGAGAAAACGGCGCGGGGAAAAGTACCCTGATGAACGTGCTGTACGGCATGTATCCGCCGACGTCAGGTACGATTTTTTACGACGGCGAGGAGGTTAAGATTGACGGACCGCAGAAAGCGATTGACCTGGGAATCGGAATGGTACATCAGCATTTTATGCTGATTCCTCCCTTTACCGTTACGGAGAATATCGTACTTGGTATGGAGCCGGGCAATGGTGTGACAGTGGATATCAAGTCGGCCAGGGAGAAGATTAAACAGCTTTCTGAGCAGTATAATCTGATGGTTGATCCGGATGCGAAGGTGGAAGACATCTCAGTAGGTATGCAGCAGAGGGTGGAGATTCTTAAAGTTCTTTACCGGGGCGCGAATCTTCTGATTCTGGATGAGCCGACAGCGTCTCTGACGCCGCAGGAAATCGGCGAATTGATTGATATTATCCACAATCTGACAGCGGACGGGAAATCAGTGATTATTATTACACATAAGTTGAAAGAGATTAAGGCGTCGGCAGACCACTGTACCATTATTCGTTCCGGCAAGTATATTGATACGGTTGATGTGGCAGAGTGCAGCGAGAATGATTTGGCGGCTATGATGGTAGGACGGGACGTTGCATTTTCCGTAGATAAGAAAGAGATGACGCCGGGCGAGCTGGTTTTAGAGGTCAAAGACTTAAAAGCGAAGGACTACCGGGGCGTGGAGATTCTGAACGGATTGAACCTGAATGTAAGGCAGGGCGAGATTGTAGGACTTGCAGGCGTGGATGGGAACGGACAGACAGAGCTGGTGGAGATTCTTACGGGACTTCGGAAAGGAGAGTCCGGCCAGGTGTTGATGAAGGGTGTGGATTTGTTTAATAAGACTCCGAAAGAGACCTTCGACCATGGAATCACGAGTATTCCGGAGGACCGTCAGAAACATGGACTGGTACTGGATTTTACGGTGGCGGAGAATCTGATTCTGCAGAATTTCGGAAAGGAGAAATTCTCAAGTAAGGGAATCTTAAAAAAGGATGCAATACAGAACTTTGCTACGGAGATGATTGACAAATTTGACATTCGTCCGTCAGGCTGTGAGAACCGCCATGCGGGGCAGCTCTCAGGCGGTAATCAGCAGAAGGTTATTATTGCAAGAGAGGTTACCAACGATTCTGAGCTTCTAATCGCAGTAAATCCGACGAGAGGGCTGGATGTGGGCGCGATTGAGTTCGTGCATAAGTATCTGGTTGAACAACGGAATAAGAACAGGGCGGTACTTCTGGTTTCCTTTGAATTGGACGAGATTATGGATTTGTCTGATCGGATAGAAGTAATCTTCGACGGACAGATTGTGGGCAGCGTAGCAGGAGAAGACGCAGATGAGAAAGAGCTCGGCTTTATGATGGCGGGAGGTACGAAACATGAATAAGAAGAACAGCATTTTAAAAGGGAATGCGGTGTATGTGTTCCTTTCCATCATGGTTGGTTTTGCAGTGGGTGCAATCTTGCTTTTGGTTGCCGGCATCAGCCCCGGAGAGGCCTACGGCAAGCTTGTGGATGGAATATTCGGGCAGACGAAGTATATTGTGTGGAGTATTGTTTATGCAAGTCCGTTAATCTTTACGGGACTCAGCGTTGCCTTCTCTTTTAAGACAGGAGTATTTAATATCGGTGCGGAGGGACAGTTTGTCGTGGGTTCTCTGGCTGCCTGCGTAGTTGGGATTG
>CATJPU010000066.1 GCA_949742505.1 uncultured Lachnospiraceae bacterium
CACCGCTTGTCGTACTGAAGTAAAAAGTACGAAAAGGAGGCGACTTTTTTTATGGCAAGTCAAGTAATGAGAATCACTTTGAAGGCGTATGATCACCAGTTGGTAGATGCATCCGCAAAGAAAATCATCGAAACTGTAAAGAAGAATGGAGCGCAGGTGAGCGGACCGGTTCCGCTCCCGACTAAGAAGGAAGTTGTGACAATCTTAAGAGCTGTACACAAGTACAAAGACTCCAGGGAACAGTTCGAGCAAAGGACTCATAAGAGGCTGATTGATATTATTACACCTACCCAGAAGACGGTAGACGCATTGTCCAGACTGGAGATGCCGGCGGGCGTGTACATTGATATCAAGATGAAAAGCAAAAAGAAGTAAGAAAGAACACAGTAGTTCCTAACATTTAGGATGAACACTTACGCGGTGTTCCGCTGTAAATCAAGGAGGTAATTATAATGAAGAAGGCTATTTTAGCTACAAAGATCGGGATGACCCAGATCTTTAATGAAGACGGTGCGTTAGTACCAGTTACAGTTCTTCAGGCTGGTCCTTGCGTAGTGACCCAGATTAAGACTGTAGAAAACGACGGATATGACGCGGTACAGGTTGGTTTTGCTGACAAGAAAGAGAAGATTGTGAACAAAGACAAGAGCGGCAAAAAAGAGATTGCCCACCGTCATGGATTGACAAAGGCAGAGCAGGGACATTTTGCAAAGGCCGGCGTTGCAGGAAAAAGATTTGTGAGAGAGTTTAAGTTTGAGAATGCCAGCGAGTATGAGCTTGGTCAGGAGATTAAGGCTGATATTTTTGAGGCGGGCGACAAGATCGACGCTACAGCTGTTTCAAAGGGTAAAGGTTTTCAGGGCGCGATTAAGAGACACAATCAGCACAGAGGGCCTATGACGCATGGTTCTAAGTTCCACCGTCATGCTGGTTCCAACGGCGCGGCATCCGATCCGAGCAAGGTGTTCAAGGGTAAGAAGATGCCTGGGCAGATGGGTAACAAGAAGATTACGATCCAGAATCTTGAGATTGTCCGTGTGGACGCCGAGAAGAACCTGCTTTTGGTAAAGGGCGCCGTACCGGGACCGAAGAAATCTTTAGTAACGATCAAAGAGACAGTAAAGGCCGGCAAGTAGGCTTTAACTTAGGAAAGGAGGAACGCTAGAGATGGCAAACGTAGCAGTTTACAATATCGAGGGCAAAGAAGTTGGTACAATGGAACTGAACGATGCAGTATTTGGTGTAGAAGTGAACGACCACCTGGTGCATATGGCAGTTGTTAACCAGCTTGCAAATAAACGTCAGGGTACTCAGAAGGCTAAGACACGTTCTGAAGTATCCGGCGGCGGAAAAAAACCATGGAGACAGAAGGGGACAGGTCATGCGAGACAGGGTTCCACAAGGGCGCCTCAGTGGACAGGCGGCGGAGTTGTATTCGCGCCGGTTCCGAGAGATTATTCCTTCAAGATGAATAAGAAGGAAAGGCGCGCGGCTCTGAAATCTGCGCTCACTGCAAAGGTTGAAGAGAAGAAATTTATCGTAGTAGACGAAATTAAGCTGGATGAGATTAAGACAAAAAGCATTGCAAATATGCTGAAGGGGCTGGATGTCAGCAAAGCGCTGGTTGTGTTGGAAGACGGCAATACGAACGCTGAGATTTCTGCAAGGAATATCGCGGATGTTAAGACTGCAAAGTCCAATACAATTAATGTATACGACATCTTAAAATACAATACAGTAGTAGCTACGAGGGCTGCTGTAGAGGCGATTGAGGAGGTGTACGCATAATGGCAAATGTACAGTATTATGATGTAATCCTTAAACCGATAGTAACTGAGAAGAGTATGGAGCTTATGGGAGAGAAGAAATATACTTTCCTGGTTCATACAGAAGCGACCAAATCTCAGGTAAAAGAAGCGGTTGAGAAGATGTTCGCAGGAACAAAGGTGAAGAGTGTGAACACGATGAATCTTGACGGCAAGAAGAAGAGAGTCCGCGGAACATGGAAGTTCGGCAAGACTGCAAAGACGAAGAAAGCGATTGTTCAGTTAACAGAGGACAGCGCTGATATCGAGATATTCGAGGGACTGTAGAAAGGAGATGTAATCATGGGAATCAAAACCTATAATCCATATACGCCTTCCAGAAGACAGATGACTGGATCTGATTTCGCAGAAATCACAAAGACTACTCCAGAGAAATCTCTGTTAGCTTCTAAGAGCAGACAGGCAGGACGTAATAATCAGGGAAAAATTACAGTTAGACACCGCGGAGGCGGCGCTAAGAGAAAATACAGAATCATTGATTTTAAGAGAAGAAAAGACGGTGTGCCGGCTACGGTGATTGGTGTTGAGTACGATCCGAACAGAACGGCAAATATCGCCCTGATCTGCTATGAGGACGGCGAGAAGGCATACATTCTTGCGCCGGCAGGACTGACGGACGGTATGAAGGTTATGAACGGACCAGAGGCCGAGGTTCGGGTAGGAAACTGCCTGCCTCTTGCCAATATTCCGGTTGGTACACAGATTCACAATATTGAGCTGTATCCTGGAAAAGGCGGACAGTTGGTACGTTCCGCGGGGAACAGCGCGCAGCTGATGGCGAAAGAAGGCAAATACGCAACACTTCGTCTTCCTTCAGGAGAGATGAGAATGGTTCCGATTGTTTGCCGCGCGTCTATCGGAGTTGTAGGTAATGGAGATCACAACCTGATCAACATCGGTAAGGCAGGACGTAAACGTCACATGGGTATCAGACCTACAGTACGCGGTTCTGTTATGAACCCGAACGATCATCCGCACGGTGGTGGTGAAGGTAAGACAGGAATCGGA
>CATJPU010000067.1 GCA_949742505.1 uncultured Lachnospiraceae bacterium
CACTCCACATCCGCTTTAATCGACTCTACAAATTCCATATCTTCTTTGGTAGGATTGGTGTCGTCAAACCGGAGGTGGAACGTTCCGTTATATTTCTTCGCCAGTCCGGAATTTAAGATAATAGACTTGGCATGTCCGATATGCAGGTAGCCGTTGGGCTCCGGCGGAAATCTGGTACAGACCTCCTTATATACGCCTTCCGCAAGGTCCTTATCAATCTCCTGCTCAATAAAATTCTTTGAAACCGCTTCTTCTCCCATGAGATATCCTCCTCGTCACTCGTTCTCATCATGTTTTTTATCTTATCATACTTCCCCATAGCCGACAATACAATATTTTTTGAAATTCCCATTGACAAACCTGCTACTTTTATTGTATAGTAATCACGTTGCGTATGGTTTATACATATGTGTGCTGTTGTGGCTCAGTCGGTAGAGCGTCGCCTTGGTAAGGCGGAGGTCGGCGGTTCGATTCCGCTCAACAGCTTATTGAAAAAGGCTTTTCAGAACTCATTGGTTTTGAAAAGCCTTTTCTGTTAATTAACAGTAAATATGTCTGACAAATAATTTCTAAATGCACTCGGGGAAATCAGTAAACCTGACCGGAATCTTTTGCCCATTTCTGAGTCTTAGATTCAACCTCCTCATTAGGGTTTGCCAGGGCTTTCTCCATCATCAGACAAATATACATATCCTGCAGCGCTTCTTTCAGACTGTAAAACTCTTTCCCCTTCTGAATATACTTCCGCATCTTTGCCATACATGTTGCCACCGCTATTTCATCATCATTCAGTCTTGCATTGATAAACGGCGTTCGGTACAGAAACTCCTCTCCAAGCATAAGGCCATAATGAGACCACTCCTGATTGCCATATATGCCTAAATCGATTCTGTTTAACTTCTGCGTTACCGGAACATTTTCCTTCGTCAGATACCGTACGGTCAAATCGTCTATCTCTCCCCGGGTTCCCTGAACCGTCAGTTGTCTTGTCCGAATAAAGGAATGATACTGGGCCGGATCAGAAAAATCGAAAAAGGCAACTTTCCCACTCTCAAATTCTATCGTAAGACGATCCCTTGCACACCGGAAGCTTTCGCCGTCAAACACCATTCCGTCGCGCCCATAGGTTTCTGTTACGTCAAACCAGAATCTTTTTCCATACACTCTGAAATTCTCATACCCCACGTTCAGAAACCGACGAATAATACTTGCCCCATGATATCCGTGCAGAGAAGAAATATTGATATTCTGTACAGCTCCTATCCTGCCGGTTTCAATCACTTTCTGCCATGCAGCATACAATGGCTGCGCAAAATACTGCTCCGCAATCTGTATTTTCCCTCCGTACATTTTATAACTGTCCCACACAGACTCAAGCTCCTTCATATCTTCGCCCGGCGGCGTTTCGCACAGTACGGGAATCCCCCTTTTTAATAAAGCCGGCAGATACTTTGAAGTGATACCACGCTTTACAGAAAGCACAAGATAATCCGGCTCTGTTTCAGCCAGCTCATCTACAGTATTGACAACAGGAACATCCATTTTATCCGAAAAGGTTCTTCCCTTTTCCTCATCCCGTATCAGAACAGACGTCAGTTCAAACAACTCTGGTACTGCTTTTGCAATTCTAATATAAAATTCTGCTCTCCATCCCGAGCCAATCAGCCCAAACCGAATCTTTCCCATATCCGCCTCCAGTCTACGGCACATCAAATCCTCTTGACGCCGCAAGTATCCGATACCACTCATCATAGGATAAAGCAATACTCTGACCCTCAACTGCCGTTTTCATTCTGCTCATATTCATTGTTCCCATAATCGCCGCAATTCTTACCGGATGAACATACAGCCAGGCATACATGATTGCATCCATTGCAGTTCCGCGTTCTTTTGCTATCTGACCAACCACATCTCTAAGACGCACAGCCTGTTCATCCGTACCTGTAAAGACGCTTCCTCCTCCGAGCGGCGACCATGCCATCAGCGGGATTCTCCTGATAAAAGCATCGTCCAAAATTCCGTTAAAGAAATTCTCTACACTCTTAACTGATAGTTCTACCTGATTTGTTACCAATGGAATGGACATATAGCTTTGAAGCATGGATATCTGGGAAGGAGTAAAATTGGACACGCCGACATGCAGCGCCTTTCCTTCCCTGACAAGCTGCTCAAGGGCTTCCGCGGTTTCGGCCGGATCTGCCAGCGGGTCCGGCCGGTGCACCAACAGAAGGTCTACAAACTCTGTTTCTAACCTCTTCAAAGAATTTTCCACTTCTTCGATAATCTTCTTTTTTGAAGAATTATAATAAATAACCTGATTATTTTCCGCCCCCGGAAGCACAATTCCTGCTTTTGTTACAATCTGCATCTTGCTTCTTAGTTCCGGACGTTTTTTTAAAACAGCCTCCCCAAATATTTTCTCACATTCATATCCGCCGTACACCGGCGCATGGTCAAATGCTGTAAGTTCTAATTCCAAACATTCCTCCACAAAACGAAGCAGTTCATTCCCCTGCATTCCCGAATCTTTCAGTCTCATACACCCAACTATCGTCTGCGGTAATTTCAGGCTGTCGCCAAATACTATCTGTTTCATAATTATCTGATTCTCCTATTCTTTTACG
>CATJPU010000068.1 GCA_949742505.1 uncultured Lachnospiraceae bacterium
ACAATCATAATATTTTGATACAATCTCCTTCATCTGTTCCCACTTGTTCTCCATATCCTCCACAAGCTTAAACTGGGTCCGGCACCGGTCAAGATTATGTCCCTCTCTATGTATTTTAAAATATATGTCTCCCTGCAGATAATCCGTCAGAAAGCGCATCCCGCATTCAAAAGTCATGGTCTTCGCCCCCATAGGAAGAAGTTCCATCTCCCTGGCTGTCAGCCTTCCGTCGCACCCTTCAATAAAACCTTTGGTATAGGCCTCAAATAATTCCATACTGCAGGATACTTTACTCAAATCCGTCTCGTCCTCCGCCGCGGTACTGGCTCCAAACCGAATCGAGTCCCCGAAATCATTCACAGCAAGTCCCGGCATTACCGTATCTAAGTCAATGACACAGATTCCCTTTCCCGTCTTATTATCTATCATGATATTATTAAGCTTGGTATCGTTGTGAGTTACCCTGAGAGGCAGCTCGCCCCTCTCCTGACACTCTCCAAGATAACCTGCCAGCTCTTCCCTGTCAAGGACAAACCGAATCTCTTCCTGAACTTTCGCCGCGCGCCTCATCACATCATCTTGTACGGCCTTTCTAAAAGTCTCTAACCTGGCCCTGGTATCATGGAATCCTTTGATGACTTCAAAGACCGTATCCGCCGGATAATCCGCCAACAGTTTCTGAAAATGTCCGAAAGCCACGCCGCTCTGATAGAACTGCTCTGGATTCTCTACCTGATCAAAGCTGGTAGCATCCGTAATAAATACATAAGAACGCCAGTAATCGCCAAAAGAGTCTTTATAATAGGGCTTGCCATCCAGCGCCGGTATTACATTCAGCGTCTCCCTGTCCGGGTCTCCGCCTTCTTTCGTAATCTTCTCCCGAAGATACGTGGTCACCCCCATAATGTTCTCCATCAGCATGATTGGGTCTTCAAATACATTCTTATTCATTCTTTGCAGGATAACCTTCATGTTTCCCATTTTGCGGACCTCAAAAGTCAGAAGAAACGTATCGTTAATATGCCCGTTCCCAAACGGGATATCCTTTATCAGCCTTCCCTCGTACTGAAAATGTGCAATTGCCTCTCCTTTTTGCGCTCTTATTACCTGTGCCATAGCTTCCCTCCTACAACAATCTTTCCGCTGCATTCCGGCTCAATATACTTGTTCTTACAGACTTTGCCCTACAGGACCGGCTCCTCGCCGCAGCAAGTATAAAGCCTTTTGTGAACTGTAACTATCTTTGTACATTCTATTACAAATTTGCACAAAAAGCTTTGTATTATCACTTTATAATTTTATATTATCTGCCTGATTCCATTGCATTTTTATTTTATTTGCATTATTATATTTATATAAAATAGCCAAAACATAATTCACAGTCACCTACGGAGGCATTATATGGGATATAACGGAATACAACTAAAAGATTCTATTTCTATTGGTAAAATCTACAGCATTCACTACTTTGAATACATGAGTACCTTTTCTTTCAAGGGCGAAACCCACGATTTCTGGGAATTTATCTGCGTTGACAAAGGCGAAGTCGATATTACTGCAGGCGTTCATGCTATAAAGCTGAAACGGGGGGATATCGCCTTCCATGAGCCAAACGAATTTCATAACGTCAGAGCCACCGGTGAAACCGCCCCCAACCTGGTAGTGGTTTCTTTCGGATGCGACAGCCGCGCTATGTATTTTTTCAAGAACAGAGTATTTAAAATAGACGATGCAGAGCGGGAACTGCTTGCCAAGATTATCATCGAAGCCCGCCATTGTTTTGACTGCCGCTTAGACGACCCATATCTGCAGAACATGCCTCAGAAGGAAGAAGAAGCCTTCGGCTCAGAACAGTTAATACGCCTGTATTTGGAACAATTCTTGATTCATCTTGCACGCCGTTACGAAAGAAGAGGAAAAACTCCAATCGCTACAACTCCAAACAATACCAAAGCAACCAAGGCTAAAAGCGACTTGGAGATCTATTTGCGCGTTACAGAATACATGGAATCACAACCGGCTTCCAAACTTACAATCGAACAGATTTGCCGCGATAATCTTGTGAGCCGGTCGCATCTTCAAAAGATTTTCAAACAGCAGTCCGGTCTGGGAATTATTGAATACTTTTCCCATATGAAAATCAGACTGGCAAAAGAATTAATCCGGACCCAGCATATGAATTTTACACAGATATCCGATATCCTTGGTTATGCGTCTATCCACTACTTTTCCAGACAATTTAAAAAAGTAACCGGAATGACTCCATCTGAGTACGCCTCTTCTATCAAGGCTATGTCTGAGCAGAATTTCCAGGATTCCTGACTAAGAAGAAATATGACGCACCTCTCGCCCGGCGCTGTCTCATAACACAAAAAGAGCTGTAAAAGCTCTTCCCGCAATGCAAATGACATCACCGACAGCAATGCTTTGTCGCTTTTGTGCAGGAAACAACCTCTTTTTTACAGCTCTTATAATCCTTTATAAGCAGAACTCTCTTCTATATTTTAATAAGTGATTTCTACCGGAAGTCCCTTCTCCGCCGACTCCAGTATCGCCAGAATCGCAATTGCCGTTCTTCTGGAATCTTCAAGAGTTACCCGAAATTCTCTTCCGTCCACAAGCCGATCCACAAAATCCCTGATACTCTCATAAGAAAGTCCCTTACACTTATCAAATACCATATTGGATACCAGAATATCCGGCACACTGGAAGATTCCTCTGTAATCTCCTCAATCAAATTATGCGCAGAAAGATTCAGCTTAATCATCCCCTCCGTACACATCACATCACAGAGAAAATCATTCACATTCCTATTTCCATTCGGCGTAACCCATCCATTTTCCATATGAGCCACTACGCCATTTTCAAATTCA
>CATJPU010000069.1 GCA_949742505.1 uncultured Lachnospiraceae bacterium
AAAGGTAACGACATGCCAGAAACATAATTGCAACAAAAAATAAAGTATGATAGGATTAAATTAAAGAAAGGACAGGTAAGATTTGGAGAAAGAAAACCGGAAACATAAGGGCAGTCTCTTTGTAGACCTCTTCTATCAGGACATAACAGCGAACAGGAATCTGCTGAGTTTATATAATGCTTTGCATGATACGGATTATTAGGATGAAGAGATAATTCATAAGATTAAGATAGAGGATGTTCTGTATAAGAATTTTAAGAATGATATTTCATTTGAGGTAAACGGACAGGTGCTTGTATTTGGCGAACATCAGAGTACGGTAAATCCGAATATGCCGCTGCGCTGTCTGTTATATCTGGGAAGAGCGTATGAGCAGCTGATGGATAAGAGGGCGAGATACAGAACAACGCTGGTTAAGATACCGACGCCGGAGTTTTACACTTTTTACAACGGGAGACAGGAACAAGCCCTGGAACAGGTGTTATCCCTGACAGAGGCATTTATGAATCCGGCAGAAGACAATTCAGCAGAAGAAGTTGGCTGCAGCGTAGAAGAAGTGGAAAGAACAAGAAAGATGTTTGGTATGTAAAGACTTAGGAGGAAAATAAGATGATTGGAATTATTGGAGCTATGGATGAAGAAGTTGCCGCTTTGAAGGAATCAATGGAGACAGAGGCGGCAGTAGAACGTGCGGGCATGACGTTCTTTCGCGGGAAGCTTGGGGGCAGGGAAGTTACAGTGGTACGCAGCGGTATCGGGAAGGTGAACGCAGGAATCTGCGCGCAGATTCTTGTATCGGAGTTTCAGGCGGATGTTTTGATTAATACGGGGATTGCCGGTTCGCTGGATGCAAGAATTAATATCGGCGATATGGTAATCTCTACCGATGCGCTTTACCATGATATGGATGCGGTTGCGTTTGGGTATCCCCTGGGCGAGGTGCCCCGGATGGGCGTACTTTCATTCCCGGCAGATGAGCGGCTGATTCGGCTGGCGGCAGAGGCGAATGCGGAGGCGAATCCTGACATTAATACTTTTACCGGAAGGGTGGTAAGCGGCGACCAGTTTGTGGCGTCAGACGAAGTGAAAGAGAAGATAGCAGAGAATTTCGGTGGATTGTGCACAGAGATGGAAGGCGCGGCAATTGCTCATGCGGCATACCTGAACAAAGTTTCGTGTGTCATTATTCGTGCTATTTCTGACAAGGCGGACGGAAGCGCGTCGGAGGATTATCCGGCCTTTGAGAAGAAGGCAATTGAGCACAGCGTAAGGCTTGTGAAGAATCTGACGGCCAGAATTTAGCAGGAAGGATGACTGACATCTTGTGACAGCCTGGGCGACAGCTTCTGACAAGGCAGAGCCGATTCGCCAAAGAACGGCAGGTTTCGGAAAATTATATGCGAAATATGGAAAACGATTTTTCTACCCTCTTTTTCTGATTCGGTTATAATCGTATCAAAGAAGGAGGGTAAGAATTATGTTGGAAGTAAACATGGACAGGCGTCTTCTGCTTGTCCTAATAGGCGTTTTTGCGTTTGTCGGGGTAATCAGTAAATGTGTGGTCAGCATTTCGCTGAAGAGTCTTATGAAGGCGGCGGGGAATATGGGGAAGAGTTCTCATTCGCTGATGCGGCTGGTGCGGGCGAAATATGAGCATACATGCATGGTCAGTGACCGGGTACAGAATGTGGAGGTATTCGTAGAGAAATACATATATGAGTATCGGATTATGAGAATCCGCCTTCACAGTTGGAGAAGGCTGGAACGGGCGGCGGCCTGGGGGTGTCTTCTGGCCGGACTTGTGGGCGCGGGGATTGAGTATGCGTTTATGGGAATGACTGATTTTGTTCTGCAGAGCGCAGGCGGCGGCGCGGCAATCGGGATTTTACTGTTTTTGATGCGGGTGGCTATGGATGAGGAGTATTGCCTGAATGTTATCCGTACGTATATGGTGGATTATCTGGATAATTTCTGTGCGCGCAAGTTTGAGAAGAACAGGGAATTAAATAATCCGGAGCGCCCGAGACCCAGAGAGGAAGTCCCCGCTCCGGCAAATACGCCGGAGATTTTGCCGCCGGTGATGCCGGAACCCTATCAGTCCCCAGAACCTTACCGGTCCCCGGAGGCTGGAACGGCGCCGGAGGGACTTAGGATGGCAGAACGCAGGGAGTATGCAGTAGACGGCAGGGGCGAGAGGGTGATTGACAATCGGAAGGAAAGACGCACTGACGCAGAAGAGCGGGCTGTGGATAGTCAGCTGGAAAGCTGGCCGGATGACGCTGCAAAACAATCTGCAGACCGTCAGATGGAGAGACCGGCAGGGACTGTGATGGAACAAACAGATAATGAGCGGGGACGTAGCAGCAGAGACCGCGATATGGACAGCCGGGTAGAGAGAATTTCCGAAAAGCTAATGGAAAATATTGTAGAGACAGCAGTGGCAGATACCAAATGGGCAGACGTGGGCGTGAAGGAGGCAAAAGTCTCAGAATCGAAGGGAAAGAAAACTGCGCGTGGAAGAAAGAAGGAGCAGCAGCTTGCGGAACGTCTGGCTGAGAAGGCTGTGGAAAGAAACGTGGAAGCGGCGGCGGAGAGAGCGGCTGAGAAGCTAGCGGCAGAAGCGGGTGAAACGGCGGCAGAACAGAAAGAGGACAAGCAGATGAGCGCTCTTTCCAAAGAAGTACTGATAAGGGAAATCCTGGAGGAGTTTTTAGCTTGATAAAACCTTCGTAAACTGTTAAGATATAAATAGAGCTGCTAAAGAATCTTAGAGATTACTGTGAACGGGGTGAGCGGCAATGTTTAGAAGGATTGGAGAAATAATAAGATATTCATGAATGGATTGTATAGCCGACTTGTAGAATATAGCGCGTCTGATTATTATGGTTTCCATATGCCG
>CATJPU010000070.1 GCA_949742505.1 uncultured Lachnospiraceae bacterium
GGTCTCATACAGAACCAGCACTTCATTCTGTGCAAATTCTTCCCCGCTCTCCTCTTCTGCTAACGCAGAAAATGGAAACTGCAAAAACAGAAAGCATACTGCACATAAAGAAAGAATCAGTCTGTCTTTATATACTGCCCTCATTATTCTCGTCTTGATTTCCTTCGCCGTTTTCACCACTTACGTCACCTTTGCCATTCTCACCGGCGCTATTGCTGCCGTCGCCGCTTTCATCACCCTGGTCGACTCCGCCGTCTTCGCCGCTTCCATCATCCTGATTGCTGTCGTCGCCTTCATCGGTCTTATCGCCCTCATTCTCGCCAAACTTCTCCATGAAGCGTGTGATAATCGTCGCACACACAGCCCGATTAGACTTGCCCTGGGGATTAAGCAAACCGCCGTCGCCCTGAACCATCTTAATGGCTACCGCCCATTCCATGGCTTCTCTCGCATAGTCGCTGACTTTGTCCACATCTGGGTATACGCTTAAATCAGCCCGGGCTGATACATCTTTACCAATGCTCTTTGCATAACGATACATCATGAGAACCAAATCTTCTCTTGTAATATCATCAGCCGGTCCGAAAGTTCCGTCCTCGTAGCCTTCCACGACTCCTGAGCCGGACAACTTCGCCCACATAACAGCGTTGGTATAAAACTGACCGTTCGCCACATCCGGAAATACTTCTGAATAATGTACTTCAGGCTCTCCCTCCATACGGTAAAGTATCGTTACAAACTGAGCCCTACTCAAAATATCTTCATACCCGAATCTGTTCAGAGTCATACCCGTCATAATTCCGGCATTGGCTACATATTGAGCATATGGATAGAACCATGCTCCAGGATAAATATCAAAGAACGGACTTCTTACATTGTCTTCAATCGGCGTATCGCTTTCTACAACGAAATAATTCAAGTCTACATTGCCTTCGATTCCGTCTACTATACCCTTACTGGTATACTGCCATATGCCATAGTTACCCTTGTAATCACACACCTCATTATACTGGGCAACCCAGCGGTCCCACTGGGAATACACTTCTTCATTCGATAAATAATGTGTCCACCAGTACAGATTCGCATAAACTCCCGCCCGGTATCCAGCCTCCTGAATCTTATTACAGAAAGTAGTTGCAAGTTTATCTACATTCTCCCTGTCAACCAGCTCATCTTCCAAATCATAAAAAACCGGATAATCAGGCTTATGTCCCTTCAACAGACGCAGCGCATGCTCTGCCTCGCTCAACGCCCATTCTTCGCTTGTAATAGAAGTTCCTTCTTCTTCATCATTACGCGCGTAAGAATATAAATACACTCCATATGGGATTCCCAGTCTCTCACACTCAGAAACATTCCTCTCCCACTGTTTATCATCGCGGTTTTCCGTATTCAGACTATATCCGCAACGAATAATCGCAAAATCAATCCCGGAAGCTTTCACTTTCTCCCAATCAATTTTCTTGTTATGCTCACTGACGTCAATTCCCCTGAGAACAGAACGTCCTGCCGACTGTATCTGAATCTGTTCATCTTCCGGAAGAACAGGCTCTTCCAAATCAATTCTTTCTCCCTCGCTGTAACGCCAACTGTTCTCCGCCGGGTCTTCCGGCATCTTTCTATCTTCCGATACCGGAGCATAATCTTCCTGAAACTCCTCAGATACCGCACTATCTGACTCCTCTGCGGAAACCAACATAACATTGCCAAACATGAGACATACCGCAAGTATACTTGCCAAAATCCTCTTGTACATATAAAACCTCCTTATTAATGACTCCTCTACACGATATACATGAATCATTATAATGCAATCGCCTCTTACAATCAAGCAGTAAATAATGTCAAAATAAATTATGAAATTACACTGCCTCCCTGCAAACCTGTATACAATGGCAGAACCCAGCCCGTCTCTCATGGAGAAAAGCTGGATTCTCTGATTTCCTATTCGTACTCTACATATCGTACGCCTTCATAAATCTCATAATAATCGTTGCACACTGCGCCCTGTTAGCAATCCCCCGAGGATTCACCTTCCCCTGATCCCCGGTAATCAGACCTTTTCCAACCGCCCATTCCAGCGCTTCCCCTGCAAAATCACTTATTTTAGAGGCATCCGGAAAAACGCTTAAATCTCCTCTTTCTGACACATCCAATTGCAGATAAATTGCGTAACGGTACATCATAACCGCCATCTGCTCTCTCGTAATATTATCGGAAGGACCGAATTTTCCATCTTTATAACCGGAAATTACTCCTGTTTCTTTCGCCCATATAGACGCTACTGTATAAAACTGACCTCCCGGCACATCCGGAAATGGCTCCAAATTGTATGCCGGCTCAGGTCTTCCCGCCATACGATGCAGAATTGTTGCAAATTGTGCCCTCGATAATTTCTCACTTGGACCAAATCTTCCGTCGCTCATCCCCGTCATAATCCCTCTGGAAGATACAAAATCAGCAGATTCCTGATACCAGTCTTCGGAATTTACGTCAGGGAAAATACGGGGGGGGGGATTATCTGGTTCCTGATTATCCGTTCCTGTATCTGCCGGAGGTTGCGGAGTTTCCGGCTTCGGACTCTCTGTTCCTATATTAGCTGGCGGCTCTGGCGTATTTGTTTCTTTTTTATTCACTGTAACCTTACAGCTGGCGCTCTTTCCATTCGATGTTTTTGCCGTTATTGTCGCCTCTCCGGCTGAAACTGCCGTTACCACCCCGTTCGTTACTGTGGCTACATTCGTGTTACTGCTGCTCCAGCTTAGCATCCTGCTATCTGTTGTATCTGCCGGCTCAATTGTAGCTGCCAGCGTTCCTTTTCCTCCTTCTGTCAGGGTCAACTGGCTCTGATTCAGGCTTACCTTTGTGATTGGCTTCGCTTTCCTTGTCACCGTAATCTTACAGCCGGCGCTCTTTCCATTCGATGTTTTTGCCGTTATTGTCGCCTCTCCGGCTGAAACTGCCGTTAC
>CATJPU010000071.1 GCA_949742505.1 uncultured Lachnospiraceae bacterium
AAGGAAGTATAGTATAAAAAGACGTTGAACTGATATATCTGATACACATCTGGCAGTTTCTGCCACTATAATTCCTACAGTAAATTTACGCCGTCAACAGTCGCAAAATTACTTGCCGTTTCGCCGGAGGCTTGGTACAATATGGATAGGTTCAGTAAATTTAGAGGACGTATTGTGTATCGTTCATTCTCTAATTTAAGACAGTGAAAAGATGAGAATAGGAGAATAGGAATGAAAAAAGACTTCGGAGCATTGAAAAACGGAGAAAGAGCAGAACTGTATCTGCTGAAGAATCAAAACGGCTTGGAAATAGCCGTCAGTAATTACGGGGCAGCCTGGGTATCCGCATGGGTTCCCGGGACGGACGGCAGAAAAAGAGACGTACTGCTTGGATATGACGATGCAGCCGGTTATGAGGCAGGCGGAGAGGCGGTTGGAGCAGTGGTAGGGCGCAGCGCGAACCGTATCGGCGGAGCAGAATTTACTCTGAATGGGAAAACCTATCATTTAGCCAAAAATCAGGGAGAGAATAATCTGCACAGCGGGCCTGATTTCTTTCATAAAAGGCTCTGGAAGGTGATGGAAGCGGATGATTCTCATGTCGTATTTGTGCTTCAGAGTCCGGACGGAGACCAGGGGTATCCGGGGACTATGGATATCCGGGTAACCTATTCTCTGGACGATGAGAATCAGGTGAAGATTTCTTATTATGGCAAGTCTACTGAAGATACGGTCTGCAATATGACAAATCATGCATACTTTAACTTAAACGGGGAACATTCCGGGGATGTTTTATCCCATGAAGTGTGGGTAGACGCGGATACATATACCAGAACGGATGCAGATTCGATTCCTACCGGGGAGTTGGTCCTGGTTGAGGGAACGCCTATGGATTTTAGAAGGAAGAAACCTGTAGGAAGAGACATTGATGCGGATTATGAGGCGTTGATTTTTGGAAATGGTTATGACCATAATTGGGTCGTTCGCGGAGAAGGATACCGTAAGGCGGCTGAAATGACGGCAAAGGAAAGCGGAATTACCATGGAAATCTATACAGACCGTCCGGGAGTGCAGATTTATTCCGGGAATTTTCTGAACAATGAGCCGGGAAAAGGGGGAGCGTCTTACCAGAAGAGAGACGGTATCTGCTTTGAAACGCAGATGTTTCCAGATGCAATCCATCATGAGAATTTTCCGAGCCCCATTGTTAGGAAGGGAGAAGTCTGGGAGACGGTAACTGCGTATAAATTCATATTTTAATAAGAAATCCCTAAGCAAGACTTTATAAAATATGTTTGAAAGTGTGCTATAATATGAATGCATAGGGGAGTCTGTGCAATGGTGCAGGCTCTTTTTGTGTGAATAGAGTTAATTCAGGTTTATAAGAGAAACAGTGCTGCGAAGATACATAGGAGAAGAAATTGGTTATGGCATCACAGAAGAAAAAGAATACAAATCGAAAAGAAACACCCCGGCAGCATCAGGCGAGGATGAGAAAATATTTGATCATCGGACTGGGTTGTCTAGCGGTGATTCTGGTGACTCTTGGGATACTGAAAATTGTAAAACCAGATATTTTTATACGGAAGTACCGGGAGCGGGCAGGGGAGCATATTGACGCCGTAAAGCCTGAGATTGACGTGCAGCTTCTGACTGTGAATCCTTATTCCAGGCCGGGAACAGAGACCCATAAGATTACAGGGATTGTCGTACATTATACGGCAAATCCCAGCTCTACGGCCATGAATAACCGGGATTATTTTGAGAGCCTGAAGGATAACCATGACAATCAGGTTAGCAGTAATTTTGTAATCGGACTGGAAGGTGAGATTGTCCAGTGCGTTCCTACCTGGGAGGTGGCCTATGCATCCAATTCCCGCAATATTGATACGGTATCTATTGAATGCTGCCATCCGGACGAGACCGGAGAATTTACGGATGAGACCTACCGCTCCATGGTGCAGCTCTGTGCCTGGCTGTGTCTCAAGTTCGGGCTGGATGAAGAGGACGTCATCCGGCACTATGACGTGACTGGGAAGAACTGTCCGAAGTATTTTGTGGAACATGAAGAAGCATGGAATGCATTTCGGGAGAATATCAGGCTTGCTATGAAAAATGTATCGTAATCAGGTTGACAATTATTCACTGCTTGTTATAATAAGAGATAGCCAAAAGGCATCATATATAAAAGGCGTTGACGGAAAGAGTAGTCTGCCGGAGTCAGACAGAGAGAGGGACTTAAGGCTGGAAGCCCTTATGACAGAAGACAGATGAAGACCATTCCTAAGCCGCAGTGCAGAACACTTGCTGCAGATTGATCATGCGTATTGCCAGCAGGAGAGTAAGCGCTGCCGTATTCCCCGGCGTTAACGGGCAGGATTCTGACGGAAGTTGGAATCAGGAGTGAAAAATTAAGGTGGAACCGTGCAGTGCAGTGAGACATGCACCCTTAGACAGACAGCGCAGGCTTTTGTCAGGGTGCTTTTTTGCTATATAGGAAACATCGTTTTCTATATAGCAAAACCCCTCCGGGGAGACACGCTGGCAGAAATATTTGAGCGCGAATCAATAAGCGGTTTATGAAGAGAGGAGAAGCAATTATGAAGATTAGCATGAAGGATGGTACAATTCAGGACTTTACATTTAACGATGAGGTTGGCGCGGAGGCATTTCATCATACCACCTCCCATATTTTAGCTCAGGCAGTGAAGCGTCTGTATCCGGATACCAAGTGCGCGATTGGTCCGGCAATTAAGGATGGCTTCTATTACGACTTTGAGTTCAGTTTTCCATTTACCACAGAGCATCTGGCGGCAGTTGAGAAAGAGATGCGAAGTATTGTAAAGCAGGGAATCCCGCTGGAGCGTTCTACCATGGGCAGGGAAGAGGCCATCGCTTATATGAAGGAGAGAAATGAAGATTACAAGGTGGAACTGATTGAAGATCTGCCGGAGGATGCAGAGCTTAGCTTCTATTCTCAGGGAGACTTTACGGATTTGTGCGCCGGGCCTCATGTGGCTAATACCAGCGTGATTAAGGCGTTTAAGCTTCAGAG
>CATJPU010000072.1 GCA_949742505.1 uncultured Lachnospiraceae bacterium
GCTTTCTAAGATTGAGGAAGGGATTCTGGCTGTGAAGGAAAACCAGATTGAAGTGATTGTAGCCGTTGGAGGAGGAAGTTCGATTGATACGGCAAAGGCCATTTCCTTTGGAGCACCGGTAAATACAGATGTCTGGGACTTCTTTTCCAGAAAGAGACAAATAGAAAAAGCGCTTCCGGTTGTGGCGGTATCAACAATTTCGGCAACCGGAGCGGAGACAAGCTGTCATTGTGTTGTGACAAACGACCGGAGCAGCGATTGTACCAGATGGCAGAAATGGGCGGTTCATGATGCCTTTGCATTTCCGAAAACAGCAGTGATTGATCCGGAGCTTCTGGTAACAGTTCCGAAAAGATTAACAGCAGCGGGGATGGCGGATACAATTTCGCACGTAATCGAAGGATACTTCGACGGAGTTCCGGATAATCCTGTCTCAGACCGTATTGGAGAAGGGATTGTTATGACGGTATTGGAAAATGACGGTGTGCTGGAGGATTTGGGGAATACTTCAAAACGAGGCGCGTTAAGCTGGGCGGCAACCCTTGCAATGAGCGGACTTCAGGATTGCGGAAGATCCAACGCGGGATTCCCGGCGCACTGGATTCAGCATGCAGTGGGCGCAATGACGGACTCTTCACATGGAGAGGGGCTTGCAGTAATCAATCCTGCATGGCTCGAATTTGAAAATCAGAAAAATCCGGAGAAATTTGTGCAGTTTACAGAGAGAGTATTTGGCATCGAAAGAAAAAAGGAAATGAGCGATGCCGAGTATGGAAAACTGGGCATCAAAGCGCTGAAGGATAGATTCAAATCATGGGGACTTCCGGGAACACTCCGGGAATTAGGCGTGAAAGAAGAGATGCTGGAGGAAATAGCAGAAAATGTACTAAATGCGCCGGAGTCCTATGTGTTTGAGAAAGAGCATATTTTGGAAGTGCTTAGAAGCTGCTATTAAATGGTGTGATTGGATTACTCAGTATAAAATAAACGGATTTAGAAAATACTAGTACGGTATGGCCTGCACATCACAGAA
>CATJPU010000073.1 GCA_949742505.1 uncultured Lachnospiraceae bacterium
CATTATAGCACTGTCTTTCATCTTAAGTCAACAAGTTTTTATTTATCTCTCCAAATAATTCTTCCTTTGGATAAATCATAGGGTGACAATTCCAATGTTACCTTATCGCCCGGCAAAATTTTGATAAAATTCATTCTAAGCTTACCGCTGATATGGGCAAGCACCTGATGTCCGTTTTCAAGTTCTACCTGAAACATTGCATTGGGAAGCTTCTCTACTACGGTTCCTTCAATTTCAATTACATCAGCCTTTGACATACTTTACATCCTCCTAAATCTCTTCTATATCCGCATATTCCTTCAAAATTCCTCGTATCTGCACGTCGTCTGCAGCAGACACATTATATTCCTTGCAGATTATTTCTGCATGTCTGACTTTCTTCTTTTTCGGATTGTTAACTGTTCTAAACCTGCCGTCTGCTAAATATATATATGCGCCTTCTATTCTGATTATCACATAAAGCTTTCCGGCGTCATGTCCTGCTTTTGACCTTGCCAGCATCCCTGCTCTGTATCTGCTCATTCCATACCTTTCTACCCAGCTGCTTTTGCTACGTTCTTTCAGTCATCGTCAGAATTCTTGGTTCACCGTCCGTTATAACAATTGTATTTTCGTAATGCGCTGACAACGTATGATCTCTGGTTACTACCGTCCAGTCGTCATCCAGCCAGTCGACCTCCCAACCTCCGATATTAATCATCGGCTCAATTGCCAGCGTCATACCGGCCCGAAGCTTCACACCCCTTTTTACCAGCTCGTAATTGGGGATCTCCGGCGCCTCATGAAGAGCCGTTCCGACGCCATGACCGCAAAGGTCTCTTACCACTCCATACCCCCGCTCTCTTGCATATCTTCCGATTGCCCTTGAAATATCAAATAGATGATTGCCTTCTTTCGCGTACTTTATGCCTTCAAAGAAGCACTCTCTTGTAACTTTTATCAAATCTTCGGCTTCTTTGCTGACATTTCCAACAGCATGAGTCCTTGCAGCGTCCGAATGATATCCTTTGTAAATCACTCCTGCATCCAAACTGACAATATCGCCCTCCTGAATAATGCGGTACTTAGAAGGAATCCCATGCACGACTTCCTCGTTCACTGACACACAGACAGATGCCGGATATCCGTTATAATTAAGAAATGAGGGGATACATCCGCATCCCTCTATTATCTTTCTTCCTAACTGATCAATGTCAAGAGTGCTCATTCCCGGATGGAGCGCCTTTTCCAATTCCAGATGGACCTGCTCCAGAATCCGCCCCGCCTCTGCCATGATTTCTATTTCTCTTGAAGATTTAATTGATATCGGCATATCCTACGCCTCCAGAAGCTTTACAATCGCTCCAAATACATCGTCAATATCAATTGTACCGTCTACCGTATGGAGGATTCCTTCCCTGGTATAATAGTCTATCAGCGGCTGAGTCTGTTCATGGTACACATTCAGGCGTTTTCCCACTGTCTCCGGCTTATCATCATCTCTTAAGATCAGCTCTCCTCCGCATGTGTCACAGATTCCTTCCTGCTTTGTCGGCGCATATACCATATGATAGGTAGCGCCGCATCCAACACAGGCTCTTCTTCCTGACATACGATTAATAATGTTCTCATCCGGCACATTCACATCAATTGCATAATCCACTTTCTGGCCAAGCTTTTTCAAAGCCTCTGTCAAAGCTTCTGCCTGCGGAATCGTTCTCGGGAAACCGTCCAGAACATATCCATCCGTACAATCAGCCTGATTGACACGATCTACAACCAGATCCACAACCAGTTCATCCGGAACCAAAAGTCCCTGATCCATGTATGTTTTGGCCTTCATGCCAAGTTCTGTGCCGTTCTTAATATTAGCACGAAAAATGTCTCCTGTGGAAATATGTGGAATATTATATTCGCCTGCAATCTTCTTGGCCTGGGTTCCTTTTCCGGCTCCAGGTGCACCTAACATAATAATCTTCATGGAATATCTCCTCCTTATATAGCATTTTAACCCGCGAACAATTCCGCAGGTCAAAATTGCTTAACTA
>CATJPU010000074.1 GCA_949742505.1 uncultured Lachnospiraceae bacterium
ACTTCATCTTCTACAATCAATATCTTACTCATGAATCGGTACCTCCTGATATTTTCTTAATACAAAGTACATCGTAGTCCCGGTGCCTTCCCTGCTGGTGGCCCAGATTTTGCCTCCATGCTCTTCCACAATCTTTTTTACAATAGATAAACCGATTCCGCTTCCCCCCTTTGAGGAATTTCTGGAAGCGTCCGTCCGGTAAAACCGGTCAAAGATATTCGTCAAATCCTTCGCCGCGATTCCTCTGCCGTTATCCTCTAACTCTACCTGAACAAAATCGCCCACATCTTTCACCCTCAGATTAATAATTCCCTTCGTTTTATCCATATATTTTAAAGAATTATTGACAATGTTATGAATCACTCGCTTAATTTGTTCCGCGTCGGCTATAACCTTCACTTCCCCTTCTACATAATTGAAGTAACCAAATTCCACATTCTTGGACTCCAGTTCCATGGACAATTCTTCTGCACAGTCATCAAAATACGCATTTACCAGAATCGTATTGAAATTATAAGGGATACGATTGGTATCTATCTTGGAGTACAATGTCAGCTCATTAATCAGCGTATCCATCTCATTCGCTTTATTATAAATAGTCCGCACATATTTAGCCAGCTTTTCAGGCGTATCTGCCACTCCGTCCATAATTCCTTCCGCATATCCCTTAATAGTCGTCACCGGAGTTTTTAAATCGTGGGAAATATTGCTGATTAATTCCTTATTCTCCTTATCATAACGAATCTTTTCCTCGGCATTATCCTTCAGGCGTTTCCGCATCTCTTCAAAGTCGGCAAATAATTGTCCGAACTCATCATCCGATTCTTTTGGTACCTCAAAATCCAAATTCCCGTTCTTAATATTATTCGCTGCTTTCTGCACCCTGCCAAGCGGACTCATGACCGCCCGATATATCCAGAAAATCAAACAGGCCGCCGTAACAAAAAGCACCAGCATGATAATTACAACCGTATCTACCGCAAGTTCCCGAATCTCCGGCATCGCATTGCTCACATCTGTGATGATAAAAGCGCTTCCCGCTTCCTCCCCCCCATACAAGAAATCCACCTGTTTCACCAGCGCCTGGGCTTCTCCTCCCAGATAGATACCATTCTCCGATGTGGTCTTATTCTCGTCATATCCGGGAAGCTGATCGATTACAAATCCTGCGCTGTCCAAATCCGTACCCATATAGACGATGGTGTCTCCCCTGCGTACCAGAAGATAGGACTTCTTCTGCTTCAGCTTATTATTAAACTTCTCTAAGAAAGTCGCGTCCTCAAGCTTCTTTGGCGAAACCAATGCTGTACGGCTTAGGTCTTTGTATGACTGCACCGTCAGTTGTCCAAGCATCTTCATAGGATTAGAAAGGGTCTGTACAGAGGTCCCGCTAATCTCGTATGTCTTTTCTATTGCGCTAAGCTGATATCTTCCAACCAGCAGAATAAAAAGCGTCGCCAGAACAACCGGAAGAATTGCAACAGTTATGAATGCAACAATCAAACGGGTTTTTAATTTCATAGCAACACCTCCGTCCCAATAACAATACCCTAGTGAATATTTTACCACGAAAAGGGGCGCTTCTCACCAAAGCGCCCATAAACATTTCTAAAATTTTTATAAATATGTTTTCAATACATCGATCTTGTCCAGCTTTTCCCAGGGCAAATCAATGTCCGTACGTCCGAAATGCCCGTATGCCGCAGTCTGCTTATAAATCGGCCTTCTTAAGTCTAACATCCGGATAATTCCCGCCGGACGCAAATCGAAATTCTCCCGTACGATTTCTACCAGTTTCTCATCAGACAGCTTTCCGGTTCCGAATGTATCTATCATAATAGAAGTCGGATATGCCACGCCGATTGCATACGAAAGCTGAATCTCGCATTTCTTTGCCAGCCCTGCCGCCACGATGTTCTTGGCAACATAACGGGCAGCATAAGCTGCCGAACGGTCCACCTTCGTGCAGTCCTTTCCTGAAAATGCGCCGCCGCCATGCCGGGCCATACCGCCGTAAGTATCTACAATAATCTTACGCCCTGTCAAACCACTGTCTCCTTGCGGTCCGCCAATGACAAACCGGCCTGTAGGATTGATAAAGAACTTAGTGTTCTCATCTGTCATACCCTCTGGGATAGTGGCGTCAAATACATATTTCTTAATATCCTCATGAATCTGCTCCTGGGTTACATCCGGGTCATGCTGAGTAGAAAGCACCACCGCGTCCAGACGAATCGGGGTTCCATTCTCGTCATATTCTACCGTAACTTGAGTCTTGCCATCCGGCCTCAGATAAGGAAGCGTCCCGTTCTTTCTTACTTCAGCAAGCTTCATAGCCATCTTCTGTGCAAGAGCAATCGGATAAGGCATATATTCCTCAGTCTCATCGGATGCATAGCCAAACATCATCCCCTGGTCTCCCGCGCCAATTGCCGCAATCGTCTCTTCTGACATCTGGTTCGCCTTTGCTTCAAAAGCCTTATCCACTCCCATGGCGATATCGGCAGACTGCTCGTCCAAAGCAACCATTACGCCGCAGGTATTGGCGTCAAATCCGTATTTCGCGCGGGTATAGCCAATCTCCGCTACCGTATCCCGGACAATTTTCTGGATATCCACATAACCATTTGTGGTAATCTCGCCCATTACCATAACAAGACCCGTCGTTGTACAAGTCTCGCAGGCCACTCGGCTCATAGGGTCCTGTTCCATCAAAGCATCCAGAATCGCATCGGAAATCTGGTCGCACATTTTATCCGGATGTCCTTCTGTTACGGACTCGGATGTAAATAATCTTTTTTCCATTTCTTTTCTCCTTTCAGGTGATAAGTTATAAAGAATGTGCTTTGGCACTGCGTCTGGCACGTCCGCTTGCAGCATACTTCTTCTTCGCGCCAGTGCGCATCCCCCGGAGGGGTTATGCTATATAGGGAACGAGGTTTCCTATATAGTAAAAACAGTCCGCCAAAAGCGGACTGTTTATCACATAGATATAAACCAATCCTCTTATTGTTCGATTCCTCGCTCAGGCTGGCACCTTCCGAATATCGGGGTTGCCGCGGCTTCTCAGATCCTTTGTATCTCCACCGC
>CATJPU010000075.1 GCA_949742505.1 uncultured Lachnospiraceae bacterium
CCTCGGAGAGCTTTTCGGAATAAATATCTGCAATTTTCAAGGTTCAATTGAGCCTATTTTTTTCAACTCAGCTTTTCATAGACTACTTGACACTACCATATTTTTTAGCATGCCTGATAATCACATGTTTTATGTTGTGTTCAAAAACAGTTTTGTTTTTTTAAATCCATTTCATCTATAACTATACCCTTTCTGCTGCATTTTTTCAACCGACTTTAAATATCTTCTCCCGGATTCTTATCTTTCCGGCATCTGGAATCCTTCAAGCGCCCTGTTCAGATAATCGTTGAAAGGCTTCATAATTTTAAATATTTTCACGGCTTCTGTTGCAAAGGCTTCCGCATCTGCCAGCATTTCATCTGCCACAGGGTATTCTATATACCAGCTTTTGAACTTTAACCACTCTGCCTGAGGATGCTCTTTGTCATATCCTGCAGGAACATTTTTAAGGGATGTTCCCTGTATCGTAAAATATCGTTGAAACTCTGGCGCAAGGGTGATTTCTTCCAATTCGCCGCTCTGTTCTCAGCTTTATGGACGTGATACCATTCGCGATTGTTATTCTTACTTAACTCAGTAAGGTACTTTAACATATACTCTGTATCCATTGCCTGCACCTCCTATGCGTTTCCTACAACCGAAAAGAAAGGACCGTTCAGGAAATCTTCAATAAACTGCTTCAGCTTTTCCGGAGACTGGTAGGTCTTGCAGAAAGAAAATTCATGGGAAATTCCGTCAATCTCTTCCATTGCCTCCCGGACCTCCAGCATTTCTTTCGGTACGGCTGCGGTAAAATCCAACTGCGCAGGATTGATTCTGTGATTCTGAATGGCATAATTCACCCGGTCCGCACAGCGACATGCTCCATCTCCATATTCATCGCAATATTCCTTTAAGAAGCCCGCCATTTTTTTGCGTATTCTTGACAGACGCTGACGATACGCCTCCGGCGTAATTCCCAGAATATCCCCGGCAATTCTGCTGTCTGTCTTAAACATAGTACCAAGGATAAAGATACAGCGGCTCTCGGCGTCCAGACACTGAAGCATCACATTGGTGCAGGAAAGTTTAAGTTCCTCCGCCAAAATAGACTGCTCCACATTCTGCGTCAGATCCGGCACGTCGCTAATATTTGCGTTCCTGATATCCTCTCCGTAAAATTCAAAGCTAAGAGGGAACTTTGCAAACATGTGCTTCCGATAATTTTTCAGATGATTGGACGCAATCGAAAATACCCAAGTTGAAAACGAACTCTCCCCCTGAAACGAAGACAGATGCGTAATGATTTTGAGCAGGATATCCTGGGTCGCATCCTCTGCATCCGGAAAAGTTCCCAGCATACGCAGGGAAAGGTTAAATACCAAATCCTGCACGCTGACAAGAACGGTTTCCAACGCCTTCTTATCCCCGGCTGTGGCTTCCCGAATGAGCGCCGATAACTCTTCGTTAGTAAACTGATTCATAAATTCCTCTTTTCTGAAGCGCAAATTGTATTTTATACGGAAAAGCAACGGAAACCGGCCGTTCCAGGCATCTGGCGCAACGTTGCATTCGCCTTGCAGCACTTCAAAGCAAAGTTTCATCCGTATATATAGTTAGACAATGTTTTCCCGCCTGTGTGACAGAAAAATCAATTCAGCACTTTTGATTTAAATGTGTCCGCGTCCTCATCATAGTCTTCGCCCCGTAGGAATAAATGTAAAAAAGCTCCGGAACAGATTTCTCTATCCAGAGCCGGTTTCTGCTTTCTTCCCCTGTACGCAATGGAACGCGCACAAAGGGAAGTGCTGCATGTTTTATTTTACTAACAATGATGTTCCTGTCATCTCTTTGGGCTGTTCCATTCCCATCAGCTCAATCAGGGTAGGAATGATGTCCGCCAGACACCCGCCCTTCCGCAGCCCATAAGCCGGATCTGCGTTCACCAGAATAAAGGGAACCGGATTCGTCGTGTGCGCGGTAAACGGCTCTCCGGTCTCATCGTCAATTAACTGCTCTGCATTGCCATGGTCTGCACAGATAAACATCTGCCCGTTCACTTCTTTGATTGCATCCACTGCTTTTCCTACGCACTCATCCACTGCCTCAATGGCCTTGATTGCGGCAGCTTCCACGCCGGTATGTCCCACCATATCCGGGTTGGCAAAGTTAATAATCACCACATCGTACTTGCCGGACTGAATGGCCTCCACAAGCTTATCGCACACCTCGTAAGCGCTCATCTCCGGCTTTAAGTCATAGGTTGCAACCTTCGGGGATTTTACAAGAATACGATCCTCTCCCTCATTAGGCTCCTCCACTCCGCCGTTGAAGAAGAATGTCACATGGGCATACTTCTCCGTCTCTGCAATACGCGCCTGCTTCAAACCATTTGCAGATAAATATTCTCCAAATGTATTGGTAATCTCTTCTTTTACAAATGCAACCTGTTTATTGGGAATGGTAACGTCATACTCCGTAAAGCATACATAAGTGGTCTTTACCCGCTCTCCCCGGTCAAAACCAGTGAAATCATCCATACAGAACGTCCTGGTAATCTCCCTTGCCCGGTCCGGACGGAAGTTGAAGAAAATAATGGAATCATTCTCCTGAATCGTTGCCACCGGAGCGCCGTTCTTCTCCACCACGGTAGGAAGAACGAACTCGTCCGTCACATCCTTATCATAGGAATTCTGAATGCCCTGAGGTCCGCTTGCGGCCCTTTCGCCTTCGCCGTAAACCAGCGCCCGGTAAGCTTTCTCCACGCGCTCCCAGCGGTTATCCCTGTCCATGGCGTAGTAACGGCCCATCACCGTCGCCACTTCGCCAACACCGATTTCCTTCATCTTCGCTTCCAGCTCTTCCACATATTCCTTGCCGGATGCAGGAGGCGTATCACGTCCGTCCAGGAAGCAGTGTACGTATACCTTCTCAATCCCCTGCCGCTTTGCCAGATCCAGAAGCCCGTAAATATGGGTGTTATGACTGTGGACGCCGCCGTCGGATACCAGTCCGTACATATGCAGCGCCGAATCATGCTTCTTCACATTCTCACAGGCCGCCAAAAGAGCCTTATTTTCAAAGAAATCTCCATCCTGGATTGCTTTCGTAATCTTGGTAAGATCCTGATATACAATGCGTCCTGCGCCCATATTCAGATGCCCCACCTCAGAATTA
>CATJPU010000076.1 GCA_949742505.1 uncultured Lachnospiraceae bacterium
CTGGCATCTGCTGGCAAGGCGGGCCGCCACAATATTTTTTGCAATGTAACGCGCCATATATGCCCCGGATCGGTCTACCTTAGAACAGTCTTTCCCGGAAAAGGCACCCCCGCCATGAGGTACCATGCTCCCATAAGCATCCGCCATCAGCTTCCTCCCGGTAAGGCCGGTATCTGCATCCATCCCGCCAAGCACAAACCTGCCGGATGGATTGATGAAAACTTTTGTATCTTCATCCATAGGAAGCAGGCGCAGTGCCGGACGCAGCACTTTATCCCGGATTTCCTGCTTAAGCTTCCTTAAATTTTTATCCTCCGTATGCTGGCAGGAAACAATAACGGTATCCACCCGGATTGGTTTCCCATCCTCATACTCTACCGTCACCTGCGCTTTCCCATCCGGCAGGATCCCTGTGATATAGTTACTGCACCTGCAAGCAGATAATTCCCGGACAATCCGGTTCGCCAGCACAAAAGTCATGGGCATCATCTGAGGCGTTTCGTCACAGGCATACCCAATCATTACGCCCTGATCCCCGGCGCCGTTTATGAATCCTGCTTCTTCCCCATATGCCCCATGCCGTTTTTCTTGGGAATTTTCCACTGCCCCGGCAATATCCGGACTCTGCCTGTGGAGCTGCACCGTAATCTTTATATTTTCTGCGCTGTATCCTGCGTCCTCCAGAACCTTCTCCGTAATCCCTGCCACATCCGGCTCATGCCTGCTGGTGATCTCTCCCGCCACAAACAGGTTCCCCTTTGTTGCCATCACTTCACAGGCTACCCTGGAACTTCCATCCTCTTTCAAACATTCATCCAGAATACTGTCCGCGATCAGATCGCACAGTTTATCCGGATGGCCTTCTGTTACTGATTCTGCTGTATAAAACCGTTTCATTTAAAAATCTCCTTCTTAAAAAATACGGGAGGCGCCCATTACCGGACTGCCTCCCTGTCATTTCTGCTGTTTCTCTGTTACTTCTTATTCTTCCTTTCCCATTAAAATATCCTCTGCAAGTTTCTTGTATTGCGGAAAACGCTCCACATAGGGGCGGAAACGCTTCTCTATTTCTGCCCGTTCCAGTGGGTCGGCATTCTGCCTTTCATGCTCATTCCCGGTGTACTCCAGCACATCATTTGCAATCTCAATGAAAAGCTCCTCACACAGCATTTCCCCATCTTCTATTATGACAGGGCTTAACGGAATGCTTCTGTTGGGAATACTGATCTTCAGCAGGATGTATCCAATCTTATCCGACCAGAATAGCTCCAGATATTCACTGGCCTTAATGTAATCCCCAAATGCTGCAGCAATCTCTTCCAATTCTGCTTTCTGTTCCTTTGTGTATAACATATATTTTCCTCCTAACCGCTGGCTGTTTTATTCTTTAATTTCAGCCATAACATTAGAATTTTAGCATAGATTCATTAGAAGTTCTGCAAAGACGCTGGACATCCCCTGTATGATTACTCTTTCTGATTCTGCAGATATCCGGCGAAACACTCTTTCCGCATATTTATCTGGCACATGACGCACTGACCGGCAAAATGTGCTGGAGCCTGTCTCTTTCGAACACTTCACACTGATAGGAACGACGAGTTCTGTCACCAAATGCTCCCAATTCCGAACACTTTCCCTATTAGTGCCAAAAATGTGACGAATCACGTCACTAAGTGCTTCAAAAACGCCTTTCCCGAACACTTTTCTGCACCGACACTTGGAGCATTGACAAGATGTGTCACAACATGTTTCCAAAAACGCCCTTTCCAAACACTTTCTCCGGCTATTCTACTATTCCCCGCTTCACCGCCACGACAACATTCCTGGCATTCTTCCACTCATAGGAGCAGGTCACCAGCGTCAGTACCTGCTCCGCATTTTCCACCACATCCTGCTTTTCCATCTCATCCTGTCCTTTTACATGAAACAGCCCCAAAGCCTCTGCCTGAAGCAGATAATCCCGCAGTCCTTCCATATCCTGAAACTCTGCCTGCTGGAACGGGAACATTCGGATATCCGCTTTCATGACCGATACAATCTCATACTCTGTAACCCCTTTCATCGTTTGGAAAAAGATTGTAGGATGCTCCCTGCAATATCCCGCATCCGCATAATTATCCAGATTCCCAAACATTGCCCCGCTGTTCATGTTATGGCCATAAATGATGAGGTTCCTGCCGTCCGGCACTTTACAGTTCCATTGCAGGAACAGGCTTCCATTGATATCCCATTCTCCCTGATAATTACGCCTTAAATAATATTCTGGGCTGGATTTCCCGCTTTGAAGCACAGGATAATCCACGCCTGTGCCGGGGATTGTAAGCCACCCTTGAATGTCCGGGTACTTTTCCCGGAGGGCAGCAAGGTCTACGGACGGAACTTGGCCTTCTTCCCCAGCAGGCTCCTTTCCGGAGGGAGCATTTCCCTCCGGAAAGTCCTCTTTCAGCCGCTCCGCTGCTTCCCGGTTCTTCATCGGCAGATAAACCATCTGATAGGAAAAAATCCCGGCACTGATAAAAAATATCAACACCAGGATTACCTGCAAAAACCGATATTTATTCACAATGATCCTCATGAGCAGAATCTACCGATGTCTCCAGTCCTTCTCCGTCTGGTTCATCTGCATCTATTCCGGCCATCCGTAATACTTTCCGTTTCTTCACCGTTACTACTACAAAGAATACTACCGCACCGATACTGATAACAGCAAACGCCATCGGAAGCCATGGAAGATCCCCGGTCTTTGGCACTGCCGGAGTTTCTTCGGCTGGCTGGTTCTTGATTTCCAGCGTTACTCCGATATGGTCCCCTGTCTGATCTTTTAATTCAAACTTGACCGGATAAACCGTATCATCCAATACATATCCTTCCGGCGCTTTCGTCTCTACGCACTCATATTCAAATAACTCCTGAAGTCCTTCCACGCCGTACGAGCCGATCAGCAGGTCGCCGCTCTCAGCCTTACCGTCTGCATCTGTTACCAGTGTTTCCATTGTCATGCCTGTGGTCTTATTCCGGATTTCAAATTCTGCCCCGGCCAATGCTTTTCCGGTCTCCCCGTCGGTCTTAACCAGCATGAGCCTTCCGTACAGGTAAGCATCCTTCATCTCCGCTTTCTGCACTTCCATGGTATCTTCCAGCGTAAACTTCACTTCCTCTGCCAC
>CATJPU010000077.1 GCA_949742505.1 uncultured Lachnospiraceae bacterium
CTTATTGTTCGATTCCTCGCTCAGGCTGGCACCTTCCGAATATCGGGGTTGCCGCGGCTTCTCAGATCCTTTGTATCTCCACCGCTCTGAATAAGAGTATGTTTGCAGTATTTAATTATTACTATCTATAGTATAACTCAAACTAGCTGACTTTTAAAGTAAATTTTCGAATATCTTTTTCACTGGACACTCGTTCCATGATTGCTCCAAGGCTTCTGAGCTTCTCCTCGAATCTCTCGTACCCGCGCTGAATATACACGATATCATCCACGATAGTAATTCCATCCGCCGCAAGCCCCGCGATACACAGCGCTGCGCCCGCCCGCAAATCCGGCGCGCTGATTCTTGCTCCGGAAAACCGTCTCACGCCTTCGATGGTAGCAGAGTTCCCCTCAACCTTAATATTCGCCCCCATCCTTGCAAGCTCTTCCAGATATTTGAAATGATTCTCAAAAATGCTTTCCGTCACCATACTTGTCCCTCTGCACAGAGCTAAGGTCACTCCTATCTGCGGCTGCATATCCGTCGGAAATCCGGGATACGGCAGTGTCTTCACATGGGTGCTCTTTAAATTCCCTTTGGAAACAACCCGTACCGCGTCATCAAACTCCTCTACCTCGCAGCCAATCTCAAGAAGCTTCGCAACCGTCGCTTCTAAATGCTTTGGAATTACATTGCAGACAGTCACATCGCCCCTAGTAGCAGCAGCCGCAAACATAAATGTTCCCGCTTCAATCTGATCCGGAATTACAGAATATTCTGTTCTGTGAAATCTCTGTACCCCGCGAATCTTAATCACGTCTGTACCGGCCCCGCGAATATTAGCGCCCATACTGTTCAAAAAGTTCGCGACATCCACCACATGAGGTTCTTTGGCAACATTCTCCAATATAGTCAGCCCTTCCGCCATCGTTGCCGCCATCATAACGTTAATTGTTGCTCCAACGCTTACTACATCAAAATAAATATGCTTTCCCACCAGACGGTCAGCTTCGGCGATTATCTTGCCATGCTCAATCTCCACATCCGCTCCCAGAGCGCGAAAGCCCTTCAAATGCTGGTCAATCGGACGGCTTCCGATATTGCATCCTCCCGGAAGCGCAACCTCGGCCCGCTTATATTTCCCCAGCAAAGCGCCCAGCAGATAATAAGACGCCCGAATCTTCTTCATATATTCGTACTCAATCTTGAAATTGGAAACACCCTTTCCGTTAATTCTTACGGTATGACGATCCACGCGGTGAACACTTGCTCCAATTCCCATAATCGCATCCAGTAACACATTAATATCATTAACATCCGGCAAATTATCAATCAGAACTGTCTCATCAGTCATAATAGCCGCCGAAAGAATCGCCAGCGCCGCATTCTTAGCGCCGCCAATTTCCACTTCCCCAACCAGCGGATTTCCGCCTTTGATAATATACTGTTCCATACCTGCACCTCAATTACCTTTATTTATACTCTCGCCCCTGCATTCAGGCTTTCTTTCAGAGTCATTCTGTGTCGATAACCTGTAGCACATTATAGTATACAATAATCTTTCTTGTTTGTAAAATATTTTTTACAATCCCGTAAAAATTCCGTAACAATTTATGTGATAACAGATGGAGAGCACACCATCAGGATAGAGCAATCAGCTTTCCTGAAAAATCTTTAACGTTTGAACTTCTCTACGACTTCCTCAATCGTATCTTCCAATGTTTTTCCGTCTTCACAGATAATCACATCGGCAAATTTTTCAAAAAACACCCGGCGCTCATTATAGAGATCCTGCAGAGTCTGCCCGTTCTGTAAAACGACTCCTCTCTTCTTCGGATCTCCTATCCTTTCACTTATTGTTTGAAAAGAAGTCTGCAAATATACTACCGTTCCTATTTCCTTATAATGCCTCATTGCATTGTCACAATATATTACACTTCCACCTGGCGCAATTACTGCATTTTCTGCTTCTACCTCTGAATTAATCTGGTCCTCAATGGCAAGAAACCCACCAATTCCCTTTTCATCAATAATATCTTTTAATAATCTTTTTTCTCTTTTTTGAATCAAAATATCCGTATCTATAAATTCATATCCAAGCCGCTTTGCCGCAACAACTCCTATTGTACTCTTACCCGCCGCCGGCATTCCAATAAATATAATATTATTCATCCGCGCACTCCTCATCTGTTTTTGCGCGAATAAGTATATCACAAAAATATACCCTCTTACAAGCCTGCATATTTATAAACTATTATTTTTCCTTGCTGCTATTATTGTCCGCCCAGAACTTTGCATTTGCTGGAATACGAATATTCCATTACTGAAAACAGTTTTCAATGAATTTTTGCAAGTTGCCGGTTATAGCGCAGACAGCTGCATGCAGCTTACTCTGACTTAAGAATTGTAACCCGTACCTGCGAAATATTTTCTCCTGCTTTTTCTGTGATCACAACGCCTTTTATAAACTTCCTGATAAAGCATTACCTGAATCAAATCTTGCAGCCAGTCTCCCTTTTTTTCTTTCTTTCCGTCCCTCTCCTGCTCTGAAATCACCTGATCTTTTCTGGCCCGGTTATGAACCCTTCTTCCCATCAGCGCAAGCTGCAGCCGGTCTGGATATTCATCAAAGAGCATACTTCCCTCAAACTCCATACGGTCGCACTCTTCTTCAACATATGGCAGTAATTTCTTTGCAGTATCCGGAAACATGCTTTTCATATATTCAAAATCCATTCTCTCTCTTCTTTCGTCGTCGTATACCAGCGGCATTGGATATGTCATATAATATGGTAATTTATTTTCCATAAATCGTCCTCCCAAAAATACCTGTGTCTGAAATTATTATATGCAATTTAGAGGAACGTGTGATTGCCATTTCCTGGTTTCTCATGTATAATAATTTTATACTGGATTCAAGTAAAGGATTTTAATTACTTGTCATTCGCTATACCTTCCAGGTATACTTTGGAGTCGGCCCTTCCCTAACCGGGGCATGTATGAAAGAATTCCCCCTGGGTATAGAAGCCTGTGACAAAAAGATTACTTTTCACAAAGTGAACTGTAATACAAAAGGAGATTTTCAGATGGCAAATTCAGAAAATACAGTAACACCTAAAAAAAATAAACAAACTGTCATTATAAGTCAATATCAATACACTGATGTTCTGATGCAGGAAGTAGAAGATGCATGGGCTATGCATACTTACCGAAACTATATCTCACTTGTTATTATCACCCTAATCTGCGC
>CATJPU010000078.1 GCA_949742505.1 uncultured Lachnospiraceae bacterium
CACTGCTGAGTATGGCGATTACATTACCGGACCGAAGATTATTACAGAGGATACCAAGAAGGCGATGAAGAAGATTCTTTCCGATATTCAGGATGGTTCCTTTGCGAAGGAATTTCTACTCGATATGTCCCAGGCGGGCGGACAGGCTCACTTCCGGGCTATGAGAAAGCTTGCGTCAGAGCATCCGGCTGAGAAGACGGGCGAGGAAGTCAGAAAGCTGTATAGCTGGAGTGATTCCGATAAGCTGATTAATAACTAAATGATATGTTTGATTGATAAGGTGTATGGCGGTAGCTGTACACCTTTTAATGCTCCTTCTAAAAGTTATCACACAGTACCTTGTATGAACTGCGAATGGATTTGCGAAGGGTTACTGTGAACGTAGTGAACTGTAACTTTCTAAATATGCTTGTAGGACTGCTTGATATGCTTCAAAATTTATGCTGTCGAATAATGTAGAATCATGGAAGAGGAGGAGCAAATGGGAACAGCGTATGGTTATGTGCGTGTAAGCACAAAAGAGCAGAATGAAGACAGGCAGATGCGAGCGCTCCATGAGGTGCAGATAGCAGAGAAGAACATTTTTGTGGACAGACAGTCGGGGAAAGATTTTGACCGTCCAAAGTACCAGAGTTTGTTAAGGAAAATGAGGCCGGAGGATTTGCTGTATGTGAAAAGCATCGATCGGCTTGGACGGAATTATGAAGAGATTTTAGAGCAGTGGAGAATCCTTACAAAAGAAAAAAAGGTAGATATTATTGTTTTGGATATGCCTCTTTTGGATACCAGGCGCGGAAAGGATTTGATGGGGACTTTTTTAAGCGATATTGTACTGCAGGTATTGTCTTTTGTGGCGGAAAATGAGCATAAAAATATCAGAGAAAGGCAGAAAGAAGGGATTGATGCAGCCAAATTACGAGGCGTTCAGTTTGGCAGGCCACAGAAACCTGTGCCGGATAATTTTATCCAGGTATACCATAGATGGATAAATAAGGAGATCTCCGGAGTGGAAGCGGCAAAGGAGTGCAATCTTACAAAAACCACTTTCTATCGATGGGCGAAGGAAGAGAGGAAGGAATCTTTCTAACAGGGAAAATTTTCCAACCTGTAAAAAGGTGTTCTGATTTAATATATGAAAACTCCTCGCTGCGAAGGGCGGCGAGGGGTTTGGGGTAAAGATTTATATATTTAAGGAGTTATCTTTTATTCTGTTCATAATCTTTCAATGAGTTTACAGCTTGCGGTGCAAGAGGAATCAGCGCCATCATGTTGAAAATGGTCATAAGTCCGATTCCCACATCGCCCAAATCCCATACAAATGTGTAGGCGGCGAGTCCGCCGATAAAGAGCATAATCAAATCCAGAATTTTATACAAGGTCTGAGACAACCAATTGTCTCCGAAGAGATAAGCAACATTCGATCTGGCGTAAAACAGAATGCCGATAAAAGTCGAAAAGCTGAATAGCCAGAGGATTGCGGCGATAAATATAACGCCCCAGCCGCCAAGATGGTACTGCATGGAAGTCTGTAAAAGGTCCATGCCTTCCAGTCCGTTTGTCAGCTCAGCAGGGGCCAGCAGCATGATCATAGCCGAGCAGCTGCAGATTACAATGGTATCAATGAATACCCCGAAGGCCTGAAGGAGTCCTTCCTTTGCCGGATGACTGATGTCTGCCGCTGCTGCGGCGCAGGGAGCAGAACCGGATCCGGCTTCATTGGAAAAGAGGCCGCGCTTTGCGCCGTTCATGATTACTGCGCCAAACCCGCCGGCAACAACCTGACGTAAGCCGAATGCTTCCGTAAAAATCTGTTGCAGAACTGATGGGAGCAGGGCGGCATTTTTTATAATAATAAATATCGTAATTAGAAAGTAACAGGACGCCATGATTGGTACTACAACATCCAGAACTTTTATGGTAGCATTTTTGCGCAGTACGATTACAGCAGTGATGGCCACGAGGACAATAGTAGTATAGAGCGGCGGGATTTGGAATGCATTCTTAAAAGCAGAGGATACGGAGTTGCCGATTACCTGGCTGATACCGCACCAGCAAAGCAGGCCGGAGAGTGCAAACAGGGATGCAATAACGGAACGCTTACGTTTGCTGCCTTCTCTGATAAAAAATCTGTGAATATAGTAGGCCGGACCGCCCCGATATCCGCCGTAGAGGGGGTCCTTTTCTTTATATAATTGTGCCAGCGTGCCTTCGGCAAACGCGGTAGAAGAGCCTAACAGGGCGGTAATCCACATCCAGAAAACGGCGCCCGGACCTCCGGCAGATATGGCGGCTACAACGCCCACCAGATTCCCCATGCCTACTCTGGTTGCAGTGGAGACGATTAAGGCCTGTACGCCGGAGATGGCGTCTTTCTGGGATACGCTTTTGTTTTCAACTGTGATTTTCAGCATCTCCGGGAAGAGCCTGAATGGAAGAAAACGGGTACGGATTGTAAAATAAATTCCTGACGGAATTAAAATCAGTACCAGCAGAGAAAGCCCCAGAGAACTCCCGCCCGGAAGAGGGATTGTAACAAGATCGCCCCATAAGATGAAAAATACGGTGTTAAAAATATTCACGAGTAATTGTCTGATTGTATCTAAGATAGCCATCTATAATACCTCCGTAAAAATATTGTTGTAGATTCTGTTTGTTTAGTATATATTAAAAACAAGAATCTGTAAAATTGATAGTTATAATGATATAAATCGATATATTAGATTGATATTGTTTTCAAGAAATGTACAATAAGCAGGAAATGCATAAACAGTTCTATAAATATAAGATTGCCGGAGGAATAGTATGGATATTAAAAATCTAATTACATTTATTCATGTAGCAGAGCTGAACAGTTTTACAAAAACGGCTGAAACGTTAGGATATTCCCAGTCAACGGTTTCTTTTCAGATTAAGCAGTTAGAAACCGAGCTGAAGGCTCAGCTATTTGAGCGGATTAATCATACGGTTGTTCTGACAGAAAAAGGGAGGCAGGCTCTTGATTATGCCCATCAGATTAGCAAAATAACGCAGGAGTTTAAGGAAAATATGGAGGACAAAAGAACGGTTTCCGGGCATATTCGCCTTGCTACGGCAGATTCTTTGTGCGGTTCTTTACTGCAGGAGGATTTTGGAGATTTTCGGGAACGATATCCGGAAATTACGCTTAAAATTATTACCGCAGGGACGGAAGAAATGTTTCGGTTGATGAATCACAATGAAGTGGATTTGATTCTTACGTTGGATAATCACATTTATCATACGGAG
>CATJPU010000079.1 GCA_949742505.1 uncultured Lachnospiraceae bacterium
GGATGTATTTGCAAAGAATATGAAAGATAATCCGTCTCTGACAAAGAGTCTGATTTCTGGTCCAGGAGGAATTGCAGATAAAGCCTTTAATAAGGGAAGCGCAGGAATGAATATGCGCTCTAGTTCTCTGATTAACGGAGACTTGATGGGTGCGCAGGCGGGGTCTATTACGAATCCGATGAATGCGTTTAACTCTTATTCGAGAAGCGGAGCATATGCAATGAATAATTACGCTGCGGTTGGTATGATGCTGAACTATTTGGTATAAGCGAATCGTGAGCGAGAATCAAAGGAGAGACTGAATGGGTCTCTCCTTGTTATTGCATTGTAGTTCGCTGGAATGTCATCTCATTAGAGATTTCTGATTCAATTCACGTTCTCTGGTTATTTGTGAACTATAACATTATGTGGTAAGATTTATTCCAAGATTTGTTCCTTTTAAAAAAGGGATTGACAAGAGCAGCAGGGTTTAGTATAATAAAATTCGCTGGAGAAATACTCAAGAGGCTGAAGAGGCGCCCCTGCTAAGGGTGTAGGTCGGGTGACCGGCGCGAGGGTTCAAATCCCTCTTTCTCCGTTTTATAAAAAGCTGTCCGGAACTTTTCCGGACAGCTTTTGCTATTATATTACAATCCCAATTTCTTGGCCTGATCGTCGCGCCAGAAGAAATTCCATTCTTTCAAGTGTCCCCATTGGGCTGTTTCTTTTGGGTCCATACCGTCAAATTCACCGGCGGCATACATCTTGTCAATAAATTCATCTGAAAAGCCTAATTCTTTGAAGACTTCTATATTATGCTCGCCAAGAGTGGGCGCGGGAGCCACGATCTTTCCGGGGTTTTTTTTGAATTTATTGACGATGCCAATGCCCTTCATACTGCCATAAACACTGTCGGTCCAGGTGATGATATCTTCGCGAGCCGCATACTGAGGATCGTTAATTATATCATCCGGGCCATAAGCTCTCTGGTTCGGGATACCATGCTTGGTGAGCAATGTCTCCACCTCTTCTACAGTGTGTTCTGAGCAGAATTTTTTGATAGCGGACTCAACACGCTGGCCTACAGGAAGGCTGATTAGGCAGCCGCCCATATTTTCGTATATATCAGGATCGGTAGTGCCGGGAGCAGGAAGGCCAAATAAAGGATAACCGCGTTTGATATTGCCGGCTCCTACGCAGCCGATAAATATTGTACCGCCGTCCTTGCAGTCGTAGAAGGAGAATGCGGCGGCTTGGTCGCTGACGTTTCCGGTGCGCCATTTTACTGGTTCGCCAGGAGCAGGATAGCCGCGATTGAACCAATCTGCGGGATAACCGCCTAACAGGCGAAACATAGTCTCATACTGAGAAATGTCTGCGCTGTCACCCTCTCCGGTTTCCCGGGCGTGGGTCATAAGGGACAGTCCGCAGATACAAGCATTTAACGCGGTGGCATAGTCGGACAGGTAGGGATTTACTTTCAACGGCGGGGATGTAGGGCTTTCTCCGTTGAGATACATGTATCCGCCCATGGCCTGACCGGATACGTCGTAGGAGGCTTTGTTTCGGTCGGGACCGTATTGACCGTAACCGGAAACATGGACGATTGCAAGTTTCTTGTTAATCTTCTCCCATATATACTCGTCTGTCAGGCCCAGTCTGGCATAGGTCCCGGGGCGGCCGGATTCGATCCAGATATCCGCCCATCCAAGAATTTTTTTGAAGACCTTCTGGCCGCGTTTGCAGTGGGTGTCCAAAGCTACAGAGAAGCCATTTCTGTGATCCTGAGCGTAACCGTAATAGCCGCGGGAAGTACAGGGCTGTTTTGGATGTTCAATTTGGATTACCTGAGCGCCCATTTCGGACATCACGCTGCCGCCAAAAGGACCCGCAATGTTTATACCGGTAGTAACTACTTTAACGCTGGAAAGAACGCCGAATTTTGGAAATTCGGTAAATTTCATGTGGGTTCCGTAATAATCTGTGTGAGTTTTAGACATATAACATACGCTTCCTTTCTAATTTCTTCAGTATCGTGCCAGTACAATGAATAATAAGTATCTGGTAATTATTACTCCTTGTTGTCAGACTATCATTTTATATATTTTTTGTCCAATATATTATTTGTGCCTTGTCATAAATTAAACTTATGGATATAATGTGTTTGTAATAATGACTACATATAATAGAGGTGCAGAAATGAGCATTCAGCGACTTCCGGTATTCTTATCCGCCGCGGAACATTTGAATTTTACAAAAGCTGCAAAGGAGCAATGTATTTCTCAGACTGCTGTGAGCCAACAGATTAAATTGCTGGAAGAGGAGATAGGGTTTCAACTTTTTGTCCGGGAAAAGAGAGGGGTTTCTCTGACGGCGGCTGGGGAGTCGTTTTACCATCAGTGCAGGATATTAATGAATCAATATTACAACGCTATTTTAAAGGGGCAGCGGATTTCTCAGGATAATTTTACAGCGCTCCATATTGGTTATGGCAGCGCATACGATTTATGGGCCATGGCTAAATTGATTAGGAGCTATCGGCGTGTCTATCCAAGGCGGCAGGTTGAGTTTCGGTCCGGTAATGATCAGCGTCTTTTGGATCAGATTATGGAGGGCAGGATTGATATGGCTGTGGTCACTGGCAATGTACTGAAGCTGGCTGAAGAAATAGATACCAGGACAATTGTCTCTGACCCATGTGGGCTGATGATTAGCGCCAGTCATCCTCTTGCCGCCAGGAAAAGTATTGAACCGAAAGAGTTAGGAGATATTCCCATCGTATATAATAACGGACAGAATTACCGGTCTTATATGGAACAGCTTGAGAAGATGTATACACATCTGGGGCTTAATAGTAATAAGAGGATTTATGCGGATGATTTTTCCAGTCTGATTCTGATAGTGAATATGGGACAAGCTGTTTCTGTTATGCCTTGTGGGGCCAGGAGCATGGGGATTAGGGGATTGAAGATTGTGCCTATTAAGGGATTCCGGCGGACTGCACGTACGATGGCGCTCTATCCCAGACGAAATGCGGCTCCTGCTGTGAGGGATTTACTGGAGTTGCTTTAACTATATCTTAGAAACTTGTATTTAGTTGGGAATTAGGTTTTGTTTTTCAGTAAGAATCTGATTAATAATTAGAACAATATATTGAATAGGGAGTATATAAAAATACCAGATATAGTATGGAAAGAAAAATGTCGAAAAAAAGATAAAAAAATTTCAAAAAGGTGTTGACATTAAGGGGAAGAGGTGCTATTCTAATATAGCTGTCGCTGATAACAACAAGCAAACAGCAAAAAAGAACCTTGATAACTGAACAATAGACAACGACCCTGAAGATTCTTTAA
>CATJPU010000080.1 GCA_949742505.1 uncultured Lachnospiraceae bacterium
CAAGACATAGATAAATCGCATAAGTTAAATACCGATAACCCTGGTAATTACCGCCTATTCCTAAAGAACGTACAAGATATTGTATCTCCTTCATTTTTTTGTATATGACTCCTTTCTTATTTATAATATATGATGAGTACACCTAAATCATAAACTGAAAGAATAGAATTTGGTAATTTTCTACTAGATATGCTATTTTTCGATATTAATAGATAATATTCGACATTAACAGTCATTTTCAAAAGCACATTTTTTAATTTCCTGCATATTATAGAAGGAAAAACTGACTGGGAGAATAATATGAATGTCTGCGGTGCGGTTGTAAGCGAGCGGGATGGCAACATAAATTGGAAAAATATGAAAGAGAAAGGAATTGGTGCTGCTATGCTTTGCGCGGGATATGGCAGCGGGAGCATAGACTTGCAGTTTCGGAAAAATGCAGAGGCCTGCAGCAAACTTAGTATACCATTCGGCGTTTACTGGCAGTCCTATGCGTATACAGTAGAGATGGCAAAGCGGGAGGCTGAATTTTGTATGGAAACTGTAGAGGAATTTGCGCTTGCCTATCCGATTTGTATAAAATATGATAATGGTTCTATTCGATATGCACAATCGAAGGGAATCCGGGTGATAGAAGAATTTGCATGGGAGATGATAAGGACTTTTGGCCGGAGAGTGGAGGCGGAAGGATATACATCTATGTGTTTTTTGGAGTTGGATGGATGTCAAATCGTATTCGGTATAGAAAAATGTTCAAACTTTAAAATATCTTAAGATTTTATAACACCTGCCCTTAAAAATTATCTGTTATTATAATTTCAACAAAACAGAAAACGGCGAACTTAGCATGAGGGATTGCGCTTCGCTACAGAATGACTTATAGTGGAAGGGAGGTGATGGTGATGTCCAGAATATTAGTATGCGATGATGATAAAGAGATTGTTGAGGCAATTGATATATATTTGACTCAGGAAGGTTATGAAATAAGCAAGGCGTATGACGGTGAGGAAGCGTTAAAGAAGCTGAAAGAAGAGAAAATCGACCTTCTCGTAATTGATGTAATGATGCCAAAGCTTGATGGAATACGTGCGACGCTGAAAATACGTGAGAAGAACAATATGCCGATTATTATATTATCAGCGAAGTCTGAGGATGCGGACAAGATACTTGGGCTCAATATCGGGGCGGACGACTATATTACGAAACCATTTAACCCGCTTGAGCTGGTGGCCAGGGTGAAATCCCAGATACGCAGGTATACGCAGCTTGGCAGTATGTCGGGGGTAATGCCGGACGAGGCGGTATACAGTACCGGAGGTCTGTCCATCAACGACGATTTGAAGGAAGTGACTGTGGACGGCGAGCCGGTGAAGCTGACGCCGATTGAGTATAATATTCTATTGCTGTTGGTGAAGAATCAGGGAAGAGTATTTTCTATCGAACAGATATATGAAAGTATCTGGAACGAGGAGGCGCTGGGTGCGGATAACACAGTTGCGGTGCATATCCGGCACATTCGGGAGAAAATAGAGATTAATCCAAAGGAGCCAAGGAATTTAAAGGTAGCATGGGGAGTCGGGTATAAGGTGGAGAAGCTCTGATTCATAGACAGGATCGTTATTTGGGACGGTGGAATGGAGTAGATATGAGTAAGAAATGGTATAGAGGAAAGTTTGTAAAGGGGATACTGGCTGCATTTGCGCATGTGCTGGCGGTTCTTCTGATTATTAGTATGTTATGGATATGGGCCTGTCCCAGTGCGGCGGAAGATGTGCTGGAAGGCAGGAATGTACAATATGAGGACTCAAGTTTGTTGAGTTCTCATATGTTTTCAGAAGCCAGACAGATTGTGCGGGCAATTCAGGTTAAGGAGAAGTTGGAAACAGATGGAGTTCATGACGAGAATAAGATTGTAGATATTAAGAAATATGTGCAGGAAGGGGTGATAGACGGCGAAAATGAATCGGGTCTGGCTTATAAGCTGGGCGAACTGGAAGAATGGGCCGAGGCATATATGAAGTATGGTGAAGTAGAAAGCGGGGATTACGGCTCGTCGGCAAAGGACCCGATTATTGTGGGGCAGAAACCGGACAAGACTTACGAGTATTTTCTTTACAGTGAGCTTCGGCAGAAGATTGACAGCGGGGAATTTCGGTTTGTTATGGAATCAGAGGATATGACGGCTTATGATATCCTTCAGGAGTTAAAGGACGGAAGCTGGTATGAGGGAAGTGCAAGCGCCGGTTCTTATGCGCTGCTGGACGCAGAGAATACTGTGAGACTGATTGACTGCTGGAATTATGACGGTTTCTGGATTGAAGAAAAGTATGCGCCGGCAGGGGCGGGAAGTATTCTTGAGCTTGCGAATGAGAACCCAGAGTGGAACGGAAGCTTAAGCGAGGCTTATCTGGAAATTCAGAACGCACTGCAGATTATGAATGACGAGTGTGCTATATATAAAGATGTATTGAATAATTATGAAGAGGGGAACACGAATCTGGCGTACTTGTATGCAGATAAAGAGGCGGAGAAGGTAGTTACTAATCGTTCAGAATATGAGAACTATGATTCGCTTGAGAAAAATATAGATAAATTGAAGCAGATTGGGAAATATTTTGTGATAACGCCGAAGTTTTCGGACTTTGAGAGTAATATGGAGGAAGCGAATGCCAGTGAATGGAGCCATCAGATTCATGCAGGGAGCCAGGCGGAAGATTATGTATTTATTGTTGCACTGGATACCGGTTATCCCGTTCAGGACGTCTATCTTTATATGAGGGATAATTATCAGAGGTTTTCAGGAAAGGCGGGATTTATGATACAATTGGCAATTGGAGCGGCAATTCTGCTTCTGGGGGTCGTCATCTGGATGACGGCGGTTGCCGGAAGGCGGCCGGAGGATGAAGAACTGCATTGTAATGTATTCGACCGGTGGAAGACGGAAATTGCAGCGGCGCTTGTGATTGGAGTGTGGATGGGATGTATGTTTATTCTTGGAACGGCGGTCAGAGGTTTCGGACTTGGGCAGAGTAACGGATATGTGATGCTGGACGGGAGTGTTTATTATCTGCCGGAGGGACTTAACACAGAGACAATGATAATCTTTGGAATAATAGGATTTATAACCTGTTCGATGTTCCTGATTGGATATCTGAGTCTGGTCCGCAGGCTGAAGGCCGGTACGGTATGGAAGAACAGTCTGCTTCGGTGGGTGATGCATCATGGGTGGAGCTTTATCCGTCATCTGCCGATTGTGTGGAAATACGTCTTATTTTTCGCTCTGTTTATGCTGAGTCAGATGCTTCTGTTTACATCAGGTGAATTTGTCATTGTACTTGCCGGAATTGCAGTAGATATAGCGGCTTTGGCATATATTGTACAGCAGGCAG
>CATJPU010000081.1 GCA_949742505.1 uncultured Lachnospiraceae bacterium
CGCATAATCTTCGGAATCCATTTCACAAATATCAACCAGATACTCATCATTCTCTACATCCGAATCCGGGTCCAGTATCCTTGAGCAATAGGCATATTCCGTTACATAGCATGGCAATGTCAGATCAAGCCCGGCAGTCGTAATAATCATGAGTAACGGTTCTTTTGTATTAGAACCAATCCCCAAATCATAAAACTCTGTTGTCTTGTGCTGATGATACTCGTCCAGGCAGATTCCGGCCGGATTCGTTCCATCTCCTGATTTACCATCCTCTTTACTCAGGGCTTTTATAAAGCTTCCCGACTTAATATGTACAATATTCTCCCTTGTTACATTAAATTTGCTTCTTAAAGGTGAATTTCTCAGCATTAACGCCGCTTCGTTAAATACAATTTTAGACTGGTCTCTTTTGACTCCCGCTGTATAAAATTCATGTATTTCTTTATTCTTTGTAGCCATTACCGATATTTCATACAGCGCAATCCCGGCCTCTTCCTGAGATTTTGCATTCTTTCTTGCTACTTCTGTAAATGACTTTCTAAACCGCCTTCGGCCGTCCTTTTTCCGCTTCCATCCGTATAACTGGCATATTCTGAACTGCTGCCAGTCTGTCAGCTCAATCGGCTCCCCTGCCAGAATCCCCTTGGAATGCCGAAGAAGCGCAAACCAGTCGATAATATTCTGTGCAGAGTCTTCGCTCCAATAATACGGGTAATCCTGATTTGTCTCGAATGCTTCTGCATCTCTCAAGAATCTCTGGCACGCCCATATATGTTTTTTGCAGCTTATAATCTCATTTCTGACACAAGCTTCTGCATACCGTTTTATATTTTCATATACTTTCATCATATAGCCCCAAACTCTCTTGTTATATCCTCTTCCTTTTTATCTCTTTTCGTGACTGCTGCCTTTAATCTGGAATCAATCGTCAGTCCGCAAAGTGAAGCGAACTTCCGTAACTCCGCCGCATAGATTGTCTGTATGTCAACCATTGGATTTTTCACTACTATTGTTCCAGTCCTGGTCTCTCGCTCTATACAATACTCCTGTTCGTTCAGACTTTCTGTTGCCTTAATGTAATTCGCATAGGCGTTGCAGTACCCGGCCAGATTGGCATAATCCAGATTTCCGACAATCTCAATCTGCTTTAATTCTTTGACAATTCTTCTCCATTCTTTCTTAGCGACATCATTAATCAGCCATTTCGGAGGGGTTTTTAGCTGATTATTTCCGGTTATTACATACTCTTCTTCCTGTTTTTTCTCCTGCTTCTTAAGAATCGTATTATGCGCTTTCTGCATATCTATCGGCTTTCTCGGTCTCGGCATCCACTCCCTCCTCTCTGCTTTGCCAACTTTTTATTTGTTTTCGGAATTTTGCGTAAGGAATGGAGGACGTGCGGTCATTTCTAAATTACATAAAACTTTTCAGACCGCCCCTCCTCCGTTCCGGTACTCCTGCAGCATTGCTTTCAGTTTCCTCTCCATCCCGGCTTTATCCTTTTTATACAACTGCTCAATCATGCTGTGCGTATCATGATTCAGACTCATAAGATTTGTAATATCGTTTCTTTTGTCCCAGTCGTCCTTGAGTGAAACAATGTGATGAACTGTATCCGCCGCCAGTATTCTTCCCTCAGTCATAAAGACATAGACGTCAATCCCTTCATCCTTATTCAGGGCCGCACTCCTGCTTGTCTTCCACTCTTCGCTGCTATAGTATCGTTTGCTCTTCCTGTCTCTGCTATAGCGGTCGTAGTCTTTGTGTCTTGCTCTGATGCACTGACAGGTACTTCCTGATGGGATTCTTTTTCCGCATCTGCTGCATCGTTTATATATCGGCATCCTGTCACCATTCCCTTTCTAAATATAAAGAAGCAGCCAGACTATTGCCTGCTGCCCCTTCTAAGTTTTATATCTGATTCTTTTCAATAGTTTTTATCTGATTATAAAAAATAACAACCACATCATCATCTGAATCATGTTCCTCTATGTATGGTTCTTTTGGCCTTCCATCATCTCCTAAAATATATTTCCTATATTTTTTTAATGATATAAACTGCCTTTTCCCAGGCTCTAACTCCTTGTCTCCCAGAAATCCCTCATAAACAATTTTTTCATCCTGCATATAAACTTTTAGCCAAGCACTGATTTCCTGATTGTCTAAGATATCAATTTCATTATCTTCAAATCTAGTTGTTATCTTTAACATGTTGAAAATATCTATTATTTTTTCTGAGTTCTGTACTCGATATCCTATATATGGCACGATCACAGCTATCAATATCAACAACACATGATAAATTATTTTGGAATCCAATACAATCCTTCCCAGTGAGAGTTTGTCTAATGGTACTTTATCCACGAACAATTTATATATAAAACTAATTACTACTGCTTTTGCGATAATTTTATTCTCATCTTTTAAAGTCTTTGCCCTTAAAAAATAAAAAATATATATTGTCATGTATCCCGGATAAAAATAAACAATATACTCCGCTAATGAATCTATTATTTTTAAGATATTCTCAACTGCCATTCTATCACCCGTTTATTTTTTTGGTGGTTTTCCCGTTGGTTTTCCACTAGTGATTCTGCCATTAGGATTTGCCCTATGTTGACTTTGTGTTCTTTCGCTTAGAGCCCTTTTACTTCCAGAATTGGATTTTACTTTTGAACCTCTATTGTTTTCCTTACACATACTTTCCCTCCCATGTATATATAATAATCCACTTCCATAATATACCAATATCCGTCAGTATTCAACGAAAAAAGACCTCCTGTGATGCAGGAAGCCCCTTTTCTGGATTTATTATATATTTTATTGGGAGGAACAAGCTGGTAATTATCCCAGTCGTTCTAGAATAATTATAGCATATCTAAATTATTAATGTTATTAATCTTTCAGATAATTTCTAATTATTTGCGATACGCGCCCCTGAGTATACCCCAAAATCTCCCCTGCCTTCTGCTGACTAAGCCCATCCAGATACACCATCTCAAAGATTTGCTTGTCCATCCCCTCTGGAAGACCGGCTATAAACGCTTCAATCTCCTGTATCTCCTTTTCCAGCTCTGCCTTCCGTTGCTCCTTCTTCCTGAGGCGCGCTCGGATTGGCTCTGTACGCTTCGGGTCAGGCACCTTCACCGTCATATGCTCTTCTATGTAGGGGAAATCCTTACCAGACTTCTTTACCTTACCGGATACAATATGCTCTTCCTTTACCCACTCAAGTTCCTCCTGAAGCTTGCCAATCGCCAGCAGGACGGAAGCCAGCTCCGTCATGTTCCTCTTATGCCGTCTTAACTTTTCTCTGTTCAATCCCAACCAGCCTCCTGTCCTCTTCTTCATTCTATCGCTTTACCTGCTTATCAGTAACTACTACACACACCAGCTTTTGTCTACCGGATACAGATAATACTCCTGTCCATCCACAAA
>CATJPU010000082.1 GCA_949742505.1 uncultured Lachnospiraceae bacterium
CAAATTGTGACACGCTTTTTTGCGAAAAATGAAATATAATAACTATTGCATTACGATGCATACTCCTGGCAGGGTATCATCTCTTATATCAGGTGATACTCGCAAATAGAACATGGGCGTCTCTTAAGCCTCCCCCCGGCTTTCGAGATGCCCATCATTTTTTCTGTCCGCCGCAGTTATTTGCAGCAGTCCGCCTTTCTAAATATGAGTCTGAAAATTACCCGAATGAATTTCAGACACATTCCAAGGCCGGACTGCTGTTTTACATCTTCATACAATAACCTGAACTTTTAACCCTTCACACCACCAGAAGCAAGGCCGCTTACCAAATTCTTCTCGATAACGGCAAATAAGATTACAACAGGAACGATTGCAAACAAAGATGCCGCAAACAGATACTGCCATTCTATCATATTGTAACCATTAAAGATGTTGATACCGACTGTCAGCGGCTTATTGGTATCTGTCGAGATCAGGGTCAGGGCAACCGTATACTCGTTCCATGCATTAATAAACACAAAGATAAGCGTTGTTACAATTCCCGGAGCCGCAACCGGAAGCAGAATCTTAATCATTGCCTGAAGCCGGTTGCAGCCGTCAATCTTAGCCGCCTGCTCCATTTCCGGAGAAATACCGATAAAAGTTCCCCGTAACAGCCAGATAGTAAATGCCTGATTAAACGCTGCATTAATAAAAATCAATCCAAGAATGCTGTCTGTCAGCCCTAATGTCATGATGACCTTATAGATACCAATCAAAAGAACTACTGGCGCAAACATCTGAGATACGATTACAAATCCCAGAAATGCTGTCTGTCCTTTGAACTTCATCCGGGACAGCGCATATGCTGCCGGAATACCGCAAAGCAGTGCAATCACTGTAGAACCTCCGGCAATCAGAATTGAATTAAGCATATATTTCGCCATAGGCGCCTTCTGCCAGATATCTCCAAAGTTTGACCACAACGCCTTAATTGGAAAAACAGTTCCATCTGCCGAGAATATCTCCGAACGGCTCTTTAATGCAGTACAAAACATGGAAAAATACGGATACAATATAACTACGCAAATAATAAACACAACCAGATACAGGAAGATTCGCAGCAGAAGCTTCTTTCCGTTAGTAGAATTATCAGCGGTTTTATTCATACTATTCATCCCCCTTTCTTAAGGTTGCCACCATATAAGCCATCGCACAAACCAGAAGGAGCAGGAATCCAATCACAGATACAGCCGCCGCAAGTCCTTGCTTACCATTATAGAACGCCAGTTTATACAAGTATGTAACCAGCGTATCTGTACGATTGCCCGGATCACCCTTTGTCATGTTCCAAATAATAGGGAATGAATTAAATACATAAATAATATTCAATACAGTACTAACCGTCAGCGAAGAGCTTACTAACGGAATCGTAATTCGGAACAGCTTCTGCCAATAGTTTGCGCCGTCTACCGTCGCCGCCTCATAATAAGTCCCGTCAATGGACTGAAGACCCGATAATACTGTAAATGTTACAAAGGGAATTGTAACAAAGATACCGCAGGCAATCTCCCATGCAAACCAGGCTCCCGGCGATGCCGTCCAATTTACCGGACTATTAATAATCCCCAGCCTCATCAAAAGAGTGTTTAATGTACCATAATCTACATCAATAATAAATTTCCAGATACTTGCCTGTACAACTAATGTAGTAGCCCAGGGAAAAACTACAATTGCCCGGGCAATCTTACGGCCTTTAAATTCATTATTCAGCAAAAGCGCCAGTATAAATCCCAGCAGCGTAGAAAGGCCGACTACAGCCACCGTCCAGACAAGCGTATTCTTCAAAACCATTGCAAACGTAGGCGTGGACAGCACCTTCGCAAAGTTCTCAAATCCAACAAATCCTTTTATCAGACCTGCCCGGGTAACTTTACTTAACGCCATCCTGAACACAAACGCAATGGGAATCAGGATAAACACAGCCATTAATATAATGCTGGGTAAAATCCAGATATAAGGTTCTATTTTTTGTATATTTTTCTTCACAAGTTCACCTCATTAAATTTAGAAAGAAAATGAGCCGAACCATATCAGCCCGGCTCTGGAATCCCGCCCGAAGCAGAGATTCAAATTTTTCCATAAGACCGCTGCCGCTGCTCATTCCATTTACGGAGCAATCTCTCCCTGTAAATTATCAAGCTGTTCCTGAACGCTTTCACCCAACAATGCATTCTGCTCAACGTCAATTACACCCTGCTTAACATCTGCCCACTCAGCCTTAGCTGTCGGATAGAACTTACAGCTTCCTACAATCTCAATCCACTCAGCCATTGCCTCGTCTTCTGCCGCAAGGGCTTCGCCGCCAGTGGTGGTTGCAGGCAGGAAACCTTCCATATCAACCCACTCTGAATAACGTGCATCTTCATAGAAGTAATCAAAGAATGTGGTAATTGCCGCCAACTCTTCATCAGAGTAATCATTGTCAAAACACATAAATCTGTCCATAACGCCCTGAGCTACAGAAGTACCGGTATTACTCGGAATCGGCGCAATACCATAATCTACTTCATTGCCATTCTCAGCAATATAGGTCGGAAGGCTGTTTGGAGCAATCAGCATAGCAATCTTGCCTGTGCCAAAATTATCCTGCAGATCATAACGTGTATCATTCGCCGGATCTGTATTGGTATAACCATCATTTACAAGACCGATTGCGTACTCAATCGCTTCTACATTCTCCGGACTATTCAACATCCAGTTACCGTCAGCGTCTGTAAAATCTCCGCCATTATTCCATACATAGTAAGAGAATGCAGCCTGGCCTTCATCAGTGGTCATATCAATGCCCCATGGATAAACATCCGGGAATTTCTCTTTAATCTTCTTGCAGGCTTCTGTCAACTCGTCCCATGTAGCAGGTACCTTCTCTACTCCTGCGTCCTTCAGAATCTGTTTGTTATAAAACATCGTACGAACAGAAGCAAGATCCGGTATCGCCCAAACCGTTCCATCAATATCCGACTGCTCTAAAAACGCCTCGTACATCTTGCCATATGTCTCTTCGGATACATAATCCTCTGCCGGAAGCAACAAATCATCAGCCTGATAATCAGCAAATACGTCAATATTCAGAATATCGGGCGCCCGATTATTAGAAATAAGTGTTGTTACCTTGGAGGAAATATCGTTCCAGGAAATAACCTCTACCGTCAAATCAATATCCGGGTTATCTTTCTCAAAATCAGCTTCAAACCCCTTCCACCATTCTGCAGTATTCTGTCCATATTGAGCCGCTACTACACTAATCTCTGTCTTGCCGCCGCTCCCCCCGCCTTCATCCTTAGCTTCACCTCCTGAATCCGCTTCAGAACCTCCTCCGCATGCAACCAGCGATAAAGCTGTCACCAAACTCAGGGAGAGCGCAATAAATTTTTTCATACTTTTCCTCCTTTTAAACGCATTG
>CATJPU010000083.1 GCA_949742505.1 uncultured Lachnospiraceae bacterium
CGCATAGCGGGCTATGTAACCCGAATTTAGCGCAAATATCGCGCAAAGTGGGGAATGCAGATGGCGGGAATGAATTTTCAAACACGCTCTAATACTATATCAAAAAAATTCCACCTGCGCGGAAAACTCTGCTCTCTGCACAGGTAGAAAATTATGTTTCCGATATTTTATTATACACCACGTTCCGGGCAAAATCCATATTATTTATCCATTGATGAAAGTTTTTTCAATCATATTCTCAATTGCGTCTTCAACGACAGCATTCAGGCTCTTTCCATGTTCAATCGCATATACCGCAATATTCCTATGCAATTCTGAGCTAATCCGGACATTAAAGGTTCCTTTGTAAGGCTGCTCAGGTTCAATTCCCCGTTCTTTGCAATCACCAATATATGCATCAATCACATTTTTAAAATCCTGCTCCAGCTCCTGAATAGAATCTCCCTCATAAGACAGCAAAGATTTTATTCCAACTACCCTTCCAAAAAGACAGTTATCCTCTCTGGAATATTCCACTGTTCCATTATATTTCTTATACGACAATAAATTACTCATAATAAACCATCCTTCCTCAATTTATCTATGACTTGTTCCAGAACATATCTTTTCAATATTCCGTTTGGATGAGGCTTATGAAAATTAATTACTTCACTGCTCCCGTCTTTTATAAATTTGACTCCCGAACCTGCCCCTCCTTGTTTTAATTTATATCCAAAATATTTCAGCAAAGACTCCATTTCGTCAAAAGAAAAATCTTTCGGCTTCTTTAATAGTTTATCAATTAATTTATCTTTTTTGCTCATATTCCCGTTCTCCCCGTATACACATAGTATACTATTTCAGAACGGATTATGCAACTATTACTGGTATCACCTGCTAAACCGCACAGATATCACTCCCAGCCCCACTAAGATAACCGGTGAAATCAGCATGGTTGCGACAGCGTCCGCGCCAAATACCTCCAGAAGAGCAATATACGGCGTTCCTAAGAATGCGCCCACATTTACCCCTGCCTCGGCAATACCCGTAGCCAGAAACGACTGATTCTCCCCCACCTGTTTATAGAGCGCATTGATGCAGGCCGGAATAATTCCGGTTGACGCAATCCCTGATAAAACCAAAGTCCCGCAGACCATTGCAAAAGAACCGGCAAAATATAGTCCCAGCAGACTTATGGCTACCCCTGCCATAAAGATGCAGAGCGCCCACTGTTTGCAGAGCTTTGCAACAAATCCAAATACGACGCCTCCAAAGATTGTTGCCACACTATAGAAAACCATCGCATATCCTACGCTTACTGAATCGCCGAATCCCCGGCCGGTTACAATCGGCGCAATCACCAGAAACATCGGATAATAACTGAACATATAGACTGCTGCAATACCCGTAAATATCCACACAGCAGCCGGAAGAGTCCGTATCGACTGAATAACGGATTCCCTTGTTTTCCATTTACCTCCTCTGCCGCTTATGACAGAAGCCCTCCCTTCATCAAGAGGGAAATCCGGACAAAGAAGGAACACTACCAGAAATGACAGCGCGCTCCATGCATAAATATAAAAGGAATAATTCCACCGAATTGCACACAGATGCCCTACGATTACCTGCGCCAGCATATTCATGGCATACTGGGCCGTAACCGCCCAGCCCATCGCATGTTCTCTCAGGCCCTCGTCCGCAACCAGCTTAAAGCTCATTGACACGCCGATTCCCTGCATCAGACCATATCCCACGCCGAATGCAAACCGCCCTGCAAATACCATCCCGATACTTGTATTTCCAAATATGGCGGGAAGGACGCCTCCGACGCAGTGACAGCCTATTCCAAAAAGAAGCATTTTCTTTAACGGAATCCTCCGATTCACCAGAATGCCTGCTACGACGGTAAAAATAACTGCGCATAAATTGGGAATATTATTAACCAAAGTAATGATACTATAGGGAACATTCGGAAATCTTGCAGCGATATCGGCAAGAGCAGAGGTACACCATTCCGCGCCGCCGGCAGACGAATTGGCAAACAGAAGGACAACTACGCCAGTCATCGTTCTCCTTGCAAACTGCTTTTTACTCATATCTCTCATCTCCTCTTATACTTAACATTCCAGAGCATAATGAAACGCCTGCTGATTTGCGCGCTTGATATTACGCACCAGGTCGCAGTCTCCGATTGCGTATACTTCCGGCAGGAGCTCTTTCATTTCCTGATACAAGGCGTCGTTTTTCTTCATGCCAAATGCGGTTACCACATCGTCCGCTTTCAGAATCCTTTTTCTCCAGTTCCGGTCTTCGATTTCCACGCCCCCGTCGCAGAATGCGCATACTCTGCTGCCCCCAACCTTTTCTACTCCATAACTGTCTAATAACGAAAGCAGCATTCCCCTTGTATGCGGCGTCGCCTCATGGGCAAATTGTTCTGCCGGAATAATATCAACAACGGTAACCTGTTTTCCCTCCATGGCCAGTCCAAGGGCGCACTCCATTCCGGACAGTCCGCCGCCGCAGACCACTACCCTTTTCCCGGTCTTTTCTTTTCCCGTATCCACATCCAATACATGGTGTACATTTTCTCTGTCTATACCAGGTATTGGAAGCTCTAATCTGTCGGAACCTGTAGCGATAAATACCGCGTCCGGTTTCAATGCCAGAATATCATCTGCCGAAGCTTCTGTATTCAGCCGGATTTCGGCCCCGCAGGACATGGTACTGTGAATCAGCCACTCCAGATGCCTTCTCATATCAATCTTATAGGACAGACAGCTTATCTCATGAAGTTTTCCGCCAAGCCTGCCGCTCTTTTCCAGAAGTATGACCTCATGTCCCCGCTCTGTCAGCGTCTTTGCAGCCATACATCCGGCGACTCCGCCGCCCACAACCACTGTTCGTTTCTTTTTCCGGGCAATGGGAACCTCTGTAAATTCCGCTTCTCTTCCCAGCATAGGATTGGTTGCGCACCGGATATGGCAGATGCGCTCCGGCGTACACTCGTAACACCGCAAACATGGCCTGGTCTTCTCATTCTGTCCATAATATGCGTTTTTAATCGTCATTGGATCGCAAAGGAGCTGCCTTGCCATAGCAACCATGTCTGCTTTCCCCGACGCCAGAATTTCTTCCGCTTCGTCAATCGTCATAATACTGCCAACCGTCGTAACCGGAATCCGAATCTTAGAATCCTGTTTGAGCGCTTCGGCATATTTCACATTATGACAGTGAGGATGATAGAGCGGAGGCATGGTATAGAAGGCGTAATCCGGCTCGATAATTAATCCCTGGGATACATGTACCGCATCCAGATAGTTCTGCGCTTTCCTAAGAAACCGTATGGTATCCTCAATCTTCATACCGCCCGGTATTATCTCGTCCCCACTGATACGCATGTCAATTGCCAGTTTATCGCCCGCCCGGTCTCTGATGGCTTCCAACACCTCTAATGCAAATCTCCACCGGTTTTCTTCGCTTCCTCCGTACTGGTCCGTTCTCTTATTAAATAAGGGCGACAAAAACTGGGCAATCAGATTCCCATGAGCCGCGTGC
>CATJPU010000084.1 GCA_949742505.1 uncultured Lachnospiraceae bacterium
CATTAAAAATTTCCTTTGACAATGGAATTTTTGTTGCTTTTATGCCTCGGAGAACTGGTCCTTTCCTACCATACACAAGGGACATACAAAATCTTCCGGCACATCTTCCCATTTTGTTCCTGGTTTAATTCCGCCTTCCGGATATCCCTGTTCTTCATCATATTCCCAGCCGCATACATCACATACGTACTTCATAATCTTTCCTCCTGCTGTATTTCCCAAACTTAATCTTCCACTGTAATCTGCCGGTTATTCCTTTCTCACATAGCTATCCGGCTATGCCTTCCAGAGACCATGCAGATTGCAGTAAGCGTACACCGCCTCTACTTCATCTCCATCGCAAAGAGCGAAGGATACCACCGGCTTGTCCCCTGGTTTCAAAGCCTTCCGCTGATTCCCCTGCTTTGTCTGCAGCGATACCCATTCAATAGAATGCTCATCAAGCATCGGATGCGCCGTAGAACCTACGTTAACTGTCACAAGATTGCCCTCTACCTTATACTCCGGTACATGCTTCTCTACAGCTGCGTCTGTGGTTCCCGGAACAAGTTCTTTCATCTTCTGTCCACAGCACATAAGCGGAACCCCCGCATCCTTAACCATTGCGAAAATATTTCCGCAGTGCTCGCAAATATAAAACTTCTGCTCCATCTTTCTTACCTCGCTCAAATTTATTTAAGGATACTTCCGCCGTAACCCCGGTATAATATTGATACCAGTAAATTCCAGGGAAGTCTCCATGTTAATGATTGTATCAAAATTCTGCACATGCGTCAACCGCCTATTAATCCCTATATGCCTGCAGCGCTTTATTGTACTGCAAAGTCTTCTCCCCCACAAGCCTTGCAGCTCCTAACGGATACTTATCCGGCAATATTTCTGCTGCGGCCTCCGGCTCCCAGTAGAATACGCCGGACTCCTCCTGAGCCTCCAACTCCTTCAAAGCCCCGATGCAGTCTTCTATGATCCGGCGGCTTCCTTCCTCATCACAATCCAGTCCGCCCGCTTCCACAATCATAACCGGTTTGCGGTACTCTTTCGTATATTCTTTCAGCTTCTCCGTCAGCTTCTCCTTATCGCTCTCAAATTTTTCCCAATAAGGATAGTAGGAGAATCCTAAGATATCCGTCTTACCCCCGCGAGCAAAGAAATTCTCCCAGAAGGGCCGACATTGTGCATCGTCCATAACAGAGGCCAGATGGGTAATCACCTGACAGTCCGGGCAGACGTCCTTCACCGCCTCATACCCTGCGTTCAGCAGCCTTACCAGCTGCTCTGGATGTTCCTCTAAGTTTCCCGCAGGCCACAACATGCCATGATTTATCTCATTGCCCACCTGGACCCAGTCCGGGCAGATGTCCCTCTCCTTTAAAAATCCCAATATCTCTCTGGTGTGTCCGGCAACCTTCCTTTCCAGCTCCTGGCCGCTCCCGCCAGACCATGCTGCCGGCATATCCTGAAACTCCGGATCTGCAAAATGATCACTGTAATGAAAATCCAGCATAAACTTCATGCCCTGTACCTTTACACGCTCCGCCATAGCAAGTACGCCTTCTCTGTCACAAAATCCCAGCAGACAGCGCTCTTCCTTCCTCTTCTGCCAGACTGCATCCTCTGGAGGATTCACAAATACCCGCAGGCGCACAGCATTCACGCCCAGCTCCTTTGATACGGCAAGGATATCCGCTTCCTTTCCCCGTTCATCCAGCCACTGATATCCCATAGATTCCAACTGGCTGGCCCAGCCCAAATCCACCCCATAAATCATCTTCTTCATCACTCATCCTCCCTTATCTCACTCTGAAATATCCTTGCATATGAAACAGTTCTGGGCCGCACAGGTGGAACTGTTTTCATCGCGATTAGTCAAAATCAAATTTGGTAAATCTCTGATACATTGCCTTGTATTTGCTCCTTATCCTCTCATTTCCTTCCAGCACGTCCGCTTCATTTCCCGTATACTGACAGCGCAGGCAGTAATACTCATCCTTTTCCTTATCGTAGAACATGTCGATATCCAGATCCCGCATAAAGCAGGCCGGGCATCGGTAATTTAATTTGCCTTTTCCAGCTTGAGCCATGTCGCAAAGACCTCCTTTTCTGAAACCTGTTTCTTATACCCCAGCGTAAACATCGGAGAAAAAGCATATCCCTCACGGACATATCCTAAAGCCCCTGCCAGGGCGCTCATGGACACCTTCGTCTCGATTGCGGGAATCACCGCGGATACTTCCTCTGCGTCTGCAAGGCTTTCCTCCCTGCATTTGTATTCATATACAATCTCCTTCGGCTGGCTGCCCTCGCAGCGAAGCAGGATTCCGCTCATATCCTCCGGATATTCGGTGGTTCCATAGCAGGCAACCATATACTCATGAATCTCAACTCTGGCATCCGGCCTGCTCATTTCCAGTATCTCACGCTCGATACGGATTGTTCCTTCCCCTTCTGCAAAATACAGCCTGGTCTGTAATTTTACCGACAAATCGCAAAATTCAATATCCACCGGATCCAGCGTCAGGATTCTGGCATTTTTTTCCTGCGAGAAATGCGCTTTGGTACGGCACAGGCACAGATCAACTTCCTCGCCTTGAAAGCAGATTTTTGCGCTGCGGATGGTTCCTTCCCCTGCATAGTGGGTGAAATATCCGGCCCGGTATTTCTCCTGAATCAGGAACGGATAGGATGCGTCCTGCACATGCTTCGTCCCGATTCCCACCTCCCATTTCAGCTTCGCCGCATAGGGGCGCAAATCGAAAATTGCTCCGCCCTGGTCCATATTAACGCCGGCCCGCATGTAGGGGTCTGTATACCAGAACAACTGCTTATCGGAGCCATAGAGGATATCTCTCCACAGAGCGCACTCCGGCTCGGTATAACGCTTCTTCTTCCGGTAATAATCCGCAAATTCGGACATAGTCATGTCGATAAGCTTCCCTTCCTTTTTCAAATTACCGTAATGCTTGCAGCCGTCGGAATAGGATTTTAAGAGTAGCTCATAGGGGGCTTCCCAGCGTCCCATCTTATTCATCCAGCCGGGTCCCACAAACATCATATTGTAAGCATAACCGTTATTATACTTCTCCTGCGCCCGGTACTGATCGATTAAGTTATACAGATACGGGTATTCCCATGTCTTGGAATCATAAATCATCCCCCGCAGCACGTTCTGCGGATGGGTTCCGAAATTCGAGCCGTTACCGTCATAGCAGGCCAGCAGGTCTCTGGAAAGATGAGGAATCGCCACAATCCCGGAATCCTCAGCCTCATTGGCCGCCGGCGCATGGGTGTTCTGCTTTGACGGAATCCAGGGAGCCCATGGACCGCCGTCAAATAAGGTATACCAGGAATTATTACAGGTATGGTAAGCCTTCGGCCCCTCCTCCCAGCAGGTGGCGATGGCGCATTTCACCATGGGATATTTTTCCTTGATATAATTGGTCAGTTCTGCATCCATATAATAAGAGCCGGTAGACTCCGGGTAGAAACCGAACCGCTCATAAAACTTGGCAAATACGTCGTCCACAATCGTCTTCTTATCTTCCATCGAAAACATCCAGATACAGAAATCCTTC
>CATJPU010000085.1 GCA_949742505.1 uncultured Lachnospiraceae bacterium
CGGTTTTCTTTCTCCAAATCTTACCTGTCCTTTCTTTAATTTAATCCTATCATACTTTATTTTTTGTTGCAATTATGTTTCTGGCATGTCGTTACCTTTTATTGACTTCATACTTACATATTGCTATAATTCCTGTAAATCGACAAAGGAGGGTACTATTATGGTATACAAAACGCAGGGAACCTGTTCACAGGCAATCCAGTTAGAATTAGATGGTGATGTTATCAAATCTGTAGAATTTGTCGGAGGCTGCTCCGGCAACACTCAGGGCGTTGCCTCTCTGGTGCAGGGTATGAAGGCAGAAGAAGCCATCGCCAGACTAGAAGGCATCCGATGCGGATTCAAGCCCACTTCCTGTCCGGACCAGCTTGCAAAGGCATTGAAACTAGCTCTTGCAGAATAAACAGTACTTCATTTAAATTCTTACCAAAGAAAAAAAGAGACTCTGGATAAGCAGTCTCTTTTTTTTCTGTAAATCCGGTTATCAAGTTCTCTTTCCCCACTGGAATAAATTTTTGAATACCGCATTTCCTCTTAAGCTTTTTTCCGAGGCATGCTATTAAGCAGCTTGTCTTGCCTTATGTTAAAATTCAGAGTCCTAAAACGGACCCGCAACTGCCTAAATCCGGCATGAGGGTTCTTTAATATTCGTAAATTTATAAGGCTGCTGCTCCTTTTGTCATTAGCACTTCAGTAAATTATAAAGAATTATGATAATTGACGAGCGGGTCGACGCGTCATTCGGGCACCTCCACGTATAGGCCATTTGTATAAGAATCGCTGATGTCCCCATCTGCGGAATGGATACATGACACACGATAATACCAGCCGCCCTCCACTTCCAGCTTCTTGCTGGTACTTACAAGATCCGCATCCGTATTCTCTTTATGCCAAGTAGTCACAAATTCCCATTCCTCATCTTCCCACTTAGCACGCTCTACCGTCACAGAAATTTGGATGGATTCGCAAGTATGCTCTCCAATCGTAGTTCCGCCTGCGTAGATAACTCCAGGACCCATCTTTCTTATTTTGGAATAGCCAACCTGAAGATGCTCACCCCTCGTAATCTTAGTATCTGTCCCAGTGGACTCTGTCTCGTTAGTCAGATAAGAGCCATCCAACATCGGCCGATTATCAGACGCTTGCGAATCTAACCCTGTACTCATCATGAGACCAAACATCAACACCAGTGCACAGACACCAGATACTACCCGTTTCCTCATCGCATTCCTTATAATTTCCTGCCTCCTCATATATATAGACAACTGAATCCGTAAAATCCATCGATTTTTAGACAGGAAAATGCAAATTTTTTAATATTTTCTCAAAATCCCTCCATTTAACCGTTCCTATTAATTGATAATATATTCCGTTATACTCAAATTTTGCAACGTATTTTTTTTCTTTGCTTTCTGGCAATTCATATTCCGTTATTTCTGCATTAAGTCTTCCTTTTTTATATGAATACTCATCCAAAACTTCATCTTCAACATCAACACTCCAAAGCTCTTCAGTATAAGAATCACTAATTAAATATGAAAGATTTTTATCATTAAAAACATATATCAGCTGCACCAAACGAATATCTGAATCAATTTCACAATGCTTATATTTCATTTCCTTAGAAATTATTTTTATTCTTACAACATCCATTCCCAACTCATCTTTTATCTCTTGATATGCCACCTTTTCCCCATCATCACCCGAAAACTTTGTCTTACCTGATGAACTATTGCCCTGTGACATTTCCCTCCCACCAACTGCCTGTCTCACAATCTCCACCACTCGATTAGGTCCACCGATACTGTCGACTCCAACACCAGCAATTAACACCAGCACAACGGCTGCCGCCACAATACGCTTCCAGCCACCGACAAACTTTCTTGTCTTCTCTCCGAGCGTATTCCAATGTTTCTTCTTCCTGCGGCGCCTTTGCAGCTCCCGTCCAAGACGTAATGCCTCCAAATCGTCTTTTGAAAGACCGGTAACATCTGAAATATCTGTATTTTCCGCCCGGCCCATATTGCCTGTGTCGGCTCTTGCTTTCCCTGCAATAGCATTCTCATAAGCTTCCACCTCAGCGTAAACCTTCCTGTCCAAACCTTCATCTGCCTCAAATTCTGCCATCTGTGGATTCTCTTCGATTCTGCGTTCAATCTCTCTTGCTTCCTGGTCCAGCTTTTCTATAATTTTTTTTTCATAATCATCTAATTGGTTTCTCATATCTTCCTCTTTCCACTTGACCAGCGGTCTCGCCTCGTTTACAATTATCCTATGACGATGGATTGGAGGCGCATTATGAAACGTATCATCTTAACCGGCGGCGGAACTGCAGGGCATGTAACCCCCAATATCGCTTTACTGCCGCGTCTCAAGGAACTAGAATACGATATCCATTATATCGGTTCTTATAATGGAATCGAAAAAGAACTAATTGACCAGTTCGGCATTCCCTATCATGGAATATCTTCTGGTAAGCTAAGAAGGTATTTCAGCCTGCAGAATTTTACAGATCCCTTCCGGGTAATTAAGGGCTTTGGCGAAGCTCACAAATTAATCAAACTGCTCAAGCCGAACGTTATCTTCTCCAAGGGTGGCTTTGTATCTGTTCCGGTTGTTCTTGCCGGAAAGAAATGTAAGGTACCGATCATTATCCATGAATCGGATATGACCCCCGGCCTCGCGAATAAGATATCCATCCCTTCCGCCAGCAAAGTATGCTGCAATTTCCCGGAAACGGTAGAACTTCTTCCGGCGGATAAGGCCGTACTCACTGGCTCACCCATCCGCCAGGAGCTGTTATCGGGTAATAAACAGAATGCACTTCACTTCACCGGTCTCGACGACCATAAGTCTGTGATTCTGATAGTAGGCGGAAGCCTTGGCGCAGCAGCAGTCAATGAGGCGGTCCGCCGAATCCTTCCATCACTCCTGAAGGATTTTCACGTAGTCCATCTATGCGGCAGGGGCAAACTTGATCCATCCCTGAACAATTTGAACGGCTACGTACAATACGAATATATTAAGGATGAACTAAAAGATCTGTTCGCCCTGTCAGATATTGTTATTTCCCGCGCTGGCGCTAATGCCATCTGCGAGCTTCTGGCGCTTCACAAGCCCAGTCTTTTGATTCCTCTTTCCGCAAATGCAAGCCGCGGCGACCAGCTTCTGAACGCCCGCTCTTTTGAGCGTCAGGGCTTCAGCATGGTTCTTGAAGAGGAAAAAATTACTGACGCCCGACTTCTGTCTGCTGTGCGCAGTCTCTATAAAAACCGGGCGCAATACGTGTCAGCAATGATGAATTCAAACCAGCAGGACTCTATTGACACTATCATTGATTTACTCGAGTCCTCCATACATCGATAAAAACCATATCACATATTTCTTTCTATGTATTCTTGTTTAGTATAAAAAGGTGTCAATCTGACACCTTTTTCTATGCACTAATAATATGGTCAAATTCGTCTTTATAATTTTCTTTTATCCAATTCTTCGCTCTCTGCAACATACTCGACAATGCTTTCACTGACATATCCATACAGTCTGCTATATCCCGCCTTGGCATCTCCATGCAATACGCATAAATCAAAGCATCATACCATCTCTTGTTTCTGGCTTTTACCACTTCAAGAATTTTGTCAG
>CATJPU010000086.1 GCA_949742505.1 uncultured Lachnospiraceae bacterium
TTACTTTTATCTTAACGATAGTAATGATGTATGCTGGAAATTATCTGGCTGGTGCTGAAAATTTTGTTTCAAGGCTATTTCCGAATTATTGGAGTAATCCAATTATTCTGAATGGCACAGCTTCAACGATACCTGTATTGACTTCTGTATTTGTCATAGTGGTTTTAACAGTGATTTTAATGTCGGTGACGACAATGTTTTTTGGAAAGCAAGATATAAAATGAGAAATATTTATGGGAATAAGGCGAAGCATTTCAGTATATTTGAAAGACACCTACAATGGATTAGAAAGATACTTTGCGATATAAAATCAACTGGCGCGATACAGATGTTTTCTAATATGTGTGTTATTACATATGCAGGAAAGCCTCGGCTTCAGCCTGGAGATATCCCGCCGATTCCGTATGTGCCTAGTACAGCATTGCGTAAATAACAGTGAATTCTGCACTCGCTATCTGCGCCGGATGCACGTCTCCAATCTTAGACGTAGCCCGTTGCGCAGTCGGCTTGCAGACGCACATCTGACACAGATATCAAGCATATTATTCACTGTTATTTATGCAATGTTGTACTAGCTGAAGGCATACGAATGATTTTTGCATAGAAATCTGCAGTAGATTATCCGAAAGGATAGACAGAGAGCCGATTATATTGTTATTATGATATTGTTGTTTTCGTATATCAGTACAACGGATGATAATATCAGCAGATAGATAAAATACAGAGGAGTTATCGCAATGAAGAAACGAATATTGATTATAAATACCGGGGGAACTTTATCTTCCGTTAACAGTGAGCAGGGATTAAGTCCCGGTCTGTCCAGCCGGGAGATTTTAGAAGAGATTCGGATGGTATCGAAGAGTCTGGAGCTTGAGACGGAAGATTTCTGCTCTCTGGACAGCGCGAATATTTTTCCAGACGACTGGGCGGCGCTGGCGGTGAGAATCGGCCAGGTCTGTATGAGTTACGAAGGGATTGTTATCATTCATGGAACGGATACGCTTGCTTATACGGCGTCCATGCTGTCATTTATGCTGCAGAATGTACCGGTTCCGGTGGTACTCACCGGAAGTCAGCTCTCCATATCTCATCCGGTGGCAGACGCTATGGAGAATTGCCGCTGCGCCATTCATATGGCGGCCAGCGGATGCGCCGGAGTTTTTGTTGCATTTAACCGGAAGGTGATGTTAGGATGCAGGATATCGAAGGTCCGTTCCATGAGTTTTGATGCGTTCGAGAGCACAAACTATCCGAACGTAGCGGAAATCAGCTCTCTGGGACTTCATATCAGGAAAGAACTGCTTCCCCGGAAAAAAGGAGTATTCCGGGTGCAGCCGCAATACTCGGATAAGGTATTTCTTCTGAAGCTTTACCCAGGAATTGATCCGGCTATTCTTGGAACGCTTCGGAATCAGGGATATCAGGGAGTATACATAGAAGGCTTTGGATTAGGCGGGATGCCCTTTGTAAAGCATGATTTTGCATCGGCTGTCCGGGAGGCGGTAGAAGAGGGGATGACAGTACTGGCAGGAAGCCAGTGCCCTTATGAGGGAAGTAATCTTTCGGTGTATGAGACCGGACTTCTGGCGCTTAAGGGCGGTGTGCTGCAAGGATTTGATATGACCGCGGAAGCAGCGGTGACAAAGCTTATGTGGGTATTGGGACAGACCGGAAAACCAGAGGAGATTCGGGACTATTTTCAAATTGAACTGGTGAGGGAGGTTCAAATACCCTGACAGCGTATTTGCTTAAAGATATACTTCTGATTCAAAGTTCAGCAACATGCAAAAATCCATTAAAATTGTCTTTGCGGGTAACATTTATTTAAGACCTCGTAGTAATATGGGGGCTTTTCGTATTTAATTCATAGAGAACGGTCTGGATTGAAGATAAGGAATCAGAAAACCAAGTGTCAGCACGAGACTGAGCAGTTCTGATACCAGCGGACTCCACCAGATACCGCCGCCTCCGAAAATCATCGTCATAACAAAGAGACTGAAAGTAAGCATGACCATGCCCCTTGCCAGTGAAATAACCGTAGCGGCCACCGGACGTTCTACCGCTGTAAAGTACGCTCCGATTACCACATTATAGCCTGCAAGCAGGAAAGACAGCGCGAAAATCCGAAATACTCGTATGCTGTAAGGGATTAAACTACTGTCTGCGGAAGATATAAATAGCCGCACGATGATTTCCGTTCCGGACATGCACACAAAGGTGAAGACGGAAGATGCGGCCACAACCGCCAGAATACCGTAGCCAAAGAGTTTTCCGCATTTGTCCATGCGTCCTTTTCCGAAATAATAGCTGATCAGCGGCTGGTAACCCTGTGCAATGCCGACCATGGTCATAACCGCCAGCGAGTTAATATAGGAAATAATCGTATAGCTTACCAGCGCATTCTCATTCAGGTAGTGGATAATTGCCTGATTAAACAGGAATATAATCAGTCCCGGAGACAGTTCTGTGATACAGGAAGGAATCCCGTTTTTGATCTGTCGCCATATGATGGAAAGATTCAAACGGAACTTTGTAAACTTGATGATACCATTCTTTCCGCAGAAGTGAATCAGGTACAGAGCAATTAAAAATACGTGGGAGATGCCCGTAGCGACAGCCGCGCCTCGGATTCCCATATGCAGTTTCATGACCATTAGATAATCTAAAACTACATTCATCAGAGAACCGGCAGTTACAATGATCGTAGCCATCTTAGGATAACCGTCGGTCTTAATGATGGTCTCAAAAGAATAGGATAAGATAAACAGACCGGAAAATGGGGCGATCGAACCCAGATAATCCAGCACATACTCCATATTCACATCCGTAGCGCCTAAGAACAGAGCTAACGGTTTTAAGTTCAGCAATACCAGAATGGTAATGATTACCGAAAACAGCGTCAGCAGGAAAATATTCTGGGTAAATACCTCGTTCGCCTTTTGTATCCGTTTTTCCCCCAGCATAATCGCCACAATCGTAGAAGTTCCCACTGCAAATAGAATAGACACTGCGTACAGCGCCATAATGTAGGGCATGGAAATGTTGACTGCAGTCAGGGCAATCTCAGATACGCCTCTGGCTACAAAAATACCATCCACCATCGTGTAGAGAGCGAAAACCCACTGCGCTGTAATGGATGGTATGATAAACTTGAAAAAATCGCCTTTCAGGGATTTCCCCTCCAGCTTCATAATATGACCTCCCTTTCTTCTCTATATCATGATAACCGAAGCGGAGGGAATAAGCAAGCTATTTCTCCGGCCGCAGCATAACGTTGGTGCAGAAGGTTCCATTTTCATAGAGAAACCGGCTGTAACCGCCGTTCTTTTCTGCAATATGGCGAACCGACCGTAAGCCAATGCCGCCTCGGCGCTTGGAGGACTGGTACTCGCCGTTTTTTCGTTTCGTTTTTCGTCGAATGCATTTTCCACAGTAAGAAGAACCATACGTTCAGAATGAAGATACGCATGAACCCGGATATGCCGTTTGTCTGTCCTGAAAACGTAATTCGGTAATACTCTATAAACAAGCGTCCCAAATATGCTCGCCTTGGGCGGGCTTAAAATGCAAAAGTGTATTTGTCAATGAGTACAATAATATTTTTGTGCATAATTATGTTTTTTTAGAGAAAAAACTTGGAACAATGTAAAAAAATGACAAAAATAAA
>CATJPU010000087.1 GCA_949742505.1 uncultured Lachnospiraceae bacterium
AAGTAAGTATTGTATAATGTCCATGAGCATTGTCTCCTTTGGTGTTTTGGAATTTTGGTCGAGGACATGATACCAGAAAAGGGAGGTCAATGCTCTTTTCTTCCACGCACAGTGCATTCCAATCCGGTCTAACTGCATCAAGCCCTTTGTCGACCAATATCCCTACGAAAAAGGAGCAGCCTTTACTGCCGACGAAACCTACATAAAAATCCGCGGCCTCAAAACATACGTCTGGCTTATCATGAATGCCGCGAGTATCGGTTACCAGGTATCCGATACTCGCGGCATCGGCCCCTGCATCCTCGCCATGCGCATGGCATTCCGGGGACTGGAAAAGCTGCCGGAAAACTTTAAGTTCATCGCTGATGGCTACAGCGCCTATCCCCTCGCCGCAATGGAATTCGCAAAGAAGTTCGGGAAAGATTTCACATTTAAAATCACTCAGGTGATCGGACTTACCAACGATGATACTGTTTCTACAGAACGCCGCCCGTTCAAACAGATAATGGAACGGCTCAACCGCACTTATAAGGCTTCCTGCCGTCACACAAACGGCTTTGATAACATCCGAAGGTGCGGGCTATGACCTTACGCTCTGGGTTGCTTACTACAACTTTCTCAGACCCCATAAACACAATAAATATAAAGTGCTCAATAAAGTGGAAGCGCTGCAGGGCGCTGACAACATGCCTGGCAAGTGGCAGCTTCTTATCTTTCTCGGCCAGCAGAATATTCTGAACATGCAGAAAAATGGCACTGCCCAACAGGAGCGGAGCTGTTGTCAATAGAAACGTAGAATACCGCAGCCGCCGTCAGGTGGTGAGGATATGCCGCGAAAGTCTATTGACATAAGGCTCACAGTTCATCCTGTTCCAACAGAAAAGGGGCAACTGCGCCTTTTCCTGCCTTCCGGCGGGGACGGGTGCGGGCAAAGCCCGCATATGGGTCAAGGGACAATTCCCTTGTAGGTTCTTAGGGCAACACCCTAAGCCCTCGGAAAGCTTTTCGGAATCAATATCTACAGTTTTCAAGGTTCATTTGAGCCTATTTTTTTGGCTGACATTTTTTCATAGATTACTTGACACTACCATATATTTTGCTGTTTCCGAATCTATCTACCACGCCAGCTCCACCGCATCCTGAACTTAAACTCCGCCGCCGGCCTTGCCTGCGGTTTCCTTTACCGAAACTGTTTCGCCCTCCGCCGTTTTACCCGCAATCGCATTATACCATCTCTTTTCCCACGCGCTCAAAATCTATCTCCAAATCCGGATACAAATATGACTTAATCTTATTCTCAAACGTATAAACGACTGGCACCGTATCCCTGGCAAACACATAAACTACGATACGCATCTTAATCGGATCTACAATCCAGTACTCTTTTACCCCGGCATTATGATATTTATATCGTTTCAATTCATAATCATTCTTTGAACTAGATAAAGACACAATCTCAACTACAAATTCCGGCGCACCCATACAGTAAACGCCGTTTGCAACCCTCTCTGTTCCACGAACTACAAAAATATCCGGCTCCAGCATCGTATAATCGTCACCATCCAAACGAACATCACAGGATAAGGCAAACACCCGGCAATCCTGCATATGCTCAGAAAAATATTGATACAAAAGCGATGACAATGTCATCATAATACTCTGATGTCTCATCGACGGAATCTGTTTATAATAAAGTCTTCCGTCAATCAATTCCACTCTGAGCTCATCCGGAAGAGAATAATACGTATCCAAAGTGGCCCGATTCCTTTTCCTTGTAGATTGATATACTCCTGATTCCCGAGCGAAATCAGCAGATGCTCCCAGATTATCCAACCCATAGTAATCCATTCCCATTGCCTTCACCATAGCGCTTACCGTCTCGTCTCTTGGATATCGGGTAGTTCCATTAAATATCTTATTCAATGTACCTGCCGGAACCCCTGACTCCTCTGCAAGTCTTTGATTTGTCCATCCCAATTCTTTTTTTCTGCGCTTTATCTTCTCAATATTTGGTTTTAAGTACATAAATCTAATTCACCTCTTTCAAGTTCATATCTTACTTATTGTTGTCCTTCTGTTATTTCCTGAGAGTTCTCAGACTCATCGCCGACGGACTCTTCTCCCTCCTGGCCTTCTGTATCCTGACCTTCTATATCCTGAATTTCGCCGCGCTCCTCTCCCCCCTCTTCCTGATGGGCTTCTCCTTTCAATTTCTCATAACCCTTAGACACACAATACGCATACCTGTCATCCTCCGGATTCGGAGTTTCTGCCTCCAATCGTTCCAGAATCTCTCCGATATCCTGTTCGGTAAATGGTTCCGTCTGCCCATCCATAAAAGTGCATAATTTTGCAAAATCTTCACCAAAAGGCTCTGATGCTTCTATATTTTCCACAATTTCTCTGCTCTTACGGTAATCTTCCAATTCTATGAAATATAAAAGCGCCAGCTCATATTCAAGCTTTCGTTCTCTTTCCAAATACGTCTCTTTAAGCTCCTGCTTTTCAAGCTCCCACTGCTTCTGTTCCCGCCGCATCTCTTCACGACAATTCTCAAGTATTTCGCTGTCAGTCTTTCCTGGTTCTGACAAATCATTTGAAATGATTCCCTCTTTTTCTGTATTCTGATTCCTCGCTTTGGACCCTGCTGTCTGTGTAACGGCAATAATGAAGCCTATCAAAACCACTGCACACACAAGCAGCTTCCGTACCGCCAGCATCCTATCTTGCTCTCTTTTTCTATGAATGGGGAAATGTTCTGATATATCCTGAATCGTCTGATAACATTTTTTAGACTTATGGTCGACACATCTGGATATCATATTTTTCAAACGAATTTCTTCTATTTTCTTCAACGCAGGTTCCGTCTCAACTGCTGACAGCAAATACTGAACCGTCTTGCCAAATCCATAAATATCTTCTTGAACGCTTACTTTTTGATAATATTGATTATCCGGAGACAAAAAATTCTCCCGGACATATCTGCGCTGCATCAAATGCAGCAAATCATTCTGCTCTTTACTTCCCAAATCCAGCAGATACAACTTATCGTTCTCTCCTACAATAATACTATAAGGATTCACATATTGATAACATGGATTCCCTCTGCACTGATGAAAATGTTCCAGATTCTCTATAAGCTCCCTAATCCAACCAAATAATATCTCTTTATCAATTCTGGAATGATACTTTAACCAGACAATCAATTGCTTTCCTTTAATATAGTCCGTACTCATATAACAACGGTCACTATGAACAACAATCCTAAGAACATCATAACCTTTTTTCTCTTCCAAAAAAACACCTCTTTCTTATATTTTACATAACTATTATATTATGCTAACCCATGTTTTTTGTTATGTCAAGTGTTATTTAGAATTTTATTTAATTAATTTATATGTTGAAATATGACCTAAATTTTACTGATAAAAAATTATTCATTTCATACTTCATTATAATCCATAATCCTGTACGGGCTATGCAGGAACGCAAATCTTTGACTTTTAAGTATAAATAAGCCTCATACACCTTCACATTCTAATATTTCCTAAATTAAAAACATAAAAGGGGCTGTCCTGAAAACGTAACTTATTAGGCAGGTCTCGTGCCGGAATGTAAGGAAAGTGCCGGCAAAAAAATGAGTACAAGGATACGGAAAGGAAATAAATATTTAAAAGCAACCCTGGTAGAATG
>CATJPU010000088.1 GCA_949742505.1 uncultured Lachnospiraceae bacterium
AGACAAGGGCAGAACCAGAAAAATCGGCTCTGCCCATTTGCTACTATTCACAAATCTTATATCGGTTTTTTGCGTTTACACAAAACTTGAAACGGTCTCCGACAGATTGCAGGAATGAATTTTCAAACACGCTCTATCCTAAAGAAAGCTCTGACACAACGCCCTCAGTCCCTCCGCCGCCTGTTCTTCGTCTTCTCCTTCCGCAGCAAAGACAATCTCAGCTCCCTGTCCTGCTTTTAGTCCCATCAGTTCCATAACATTTTTAACATTAGCTCTTCTTTCTTTGTATACCGCAATAATCACGCTCGAATATTTCTGTGCCTCTCTTGTAAGCCTCATGGCTGACTGCGCATGTAGCCCCTGAAAAGACTGTACCTTACACTCAAATGATTTCATCTGTCATCCCTCTGTCCAACGCTATTTATGTACACAACTCCTGCAATCTGTCTATTTCATCTACAATTCTTTTCGCAAATCCAAAGGATTGTCTGAAAGCAAAACTCTTTATTCTCACAGCTCCTTCAAAAAAAGAGATTTCCATTGGTTCTTCCACATTCTTTAATGTTATTTTCACCTTTAACGCTTTTACTATTCCTTCTTCCCTTTCCAATATCTTCCTTTCAATTTCTCCTATGTCCATATGCGGTGCACCGGAAATCTCACAGTTCTGAATCTCTTCTATCTGATAGAAATCAGGAGCGGTTGCCTGACGCTTTGCCATGCGATTATTTACAATGCATATTTTCCGGTTTCTTTCATCTACAAGCAGATAATTTCCAATTCTTCCCGTCACTTCAAAACTCTCCGGAATCTCCTGAGCCTCATCACACAGCGCCTGAATTTCCTGATAACTCTTTCCGGTTATTGTCTCTGTGAACTGCCTGCTCGCTTTTTTATAACACTGTTTGCAGACACATCCTTCTGCGTAACGAAATTTGTTCATAAATCTAAGTTTCCCATGACAAATATCACAAGTCTGCATCCTTCCCGCCTCCCAACTCATTTCATACCAATCCATCCCCTATAAAACGGCTGTATCGCCATATGGGGCGCCACGCCTGCCAGCCATCCGTCCTTACGCTGCGCTTCAATTGACTTATGTATAGATCAGGTTCATGGCCTCATATATTTTACTATATTTCTGATATTTCTTCTCATATAGTGCAACCTGCTTCTCTCTCGGCAGATACTCCCTGCCGGAAGTTACCCTTTTTTCTATGATTTCTTCCATTGATAACTCCGGATTATCTTCCGCCGCTGCGGCAAGGGCTATTCCATATCCGGCGCCGCTTGATGCGCTCTTAAGCTGAATCACTTTTACACCCAGTACATCAGTCAGAATCTGCATCCACACGTCATTTTTAGAACCGCCGCCAATTACCCGAAGACCCGTCTGAACCCCTGCTTCCAGATGCATTTCCTCTGCAAGCTGCCTTACGGCAAAACAGATTCCTTCCATAACTGCAATCGTCATATACTCTCTGCCGCAGTCAGTGCCGATTCCCAGGAATCCACCCCTCACATGCGGGTCCGCATAAATTGTCTTATCCCCGGTTAAATGTGGATAAAACAGCAGTTCGCCTGTCCCCAGCTTATCCATATCCACATGCCGGATTTCTTCATCAAATGTGTCCGCCTGCAATATGTTCTTCATCCACCAGGAAAAACTGTTTCCGCAGGACTGCACGACCCCCTGTACCAGAACATGAATTTCCTTCCCGTCAAAGGAAAATAGAATCTTCTTCCCCTTCGCATCAGAATCTGTGTGCTCTCCTGAATGCATAAGCACCCCTGAAGTCCCCAGCGACAACACAGAATATTTCTTCTGGAAACAGCCTGTGGCAATTGCAGCCGCCGGATTGTCGCCTGTCCCGACCATAACCTTTACTTCTTTTTTTAATCCGAATTTGTCCATCCATTCTTTTTTTATCGTTCCCGCCGTCTCTATACTTCCCTTCACTTCCGGGTAGATTTCTTCCGGAAATCCAAGGATATCCCGAATTTCCGGAGACCATTTTCTACTGTTTAAATCAAAAAGTGAAGATGTGGACGCTTCGCAGTAGTCTGTCTGGCACTTGCCAGTCAAGCGGTATACGATATAATCCGGCCCGATTAAAAATTTCCTTATTCTCTCAAAATTCTCCGGCTCATATTGCTTTAACCAATATAAATTCATCGCCGGACTTCCTGTTGAAATGACATTTGCAAGATAGGAAACTTCTGTCGTTTTCCTGATTTGTTCGCGTATATCCGGCAGGAGCCCGGCTGTTCTGGTATCATTCCACATCAGCGCAGGACGTATCGGCTCTCCGTCTTTATCCAATACGATTACTGTATGCATCTGCCCGGTTACGCCGATAGACTCGATTTGCTTTGCATTCCCTTGCCGCAAAAGCTCTTCCAGCACATCTGTTACCGCGTCCATCCAAAGCTCAGGCTCAATCTCCTTCCACCCTGGATAAGGTTCTGACACAATATAACTCCGTATACATTCCCCGCATACCCGTCCCTCTTCATCCATGACAAGCGCTTTTACCGAAGAGGTTCCCATGTCAATTCCAACATAATATCTCATCCTTATTCTCCAAATCTTAAAATCACTTTATAGGTATCCGGCTTTGCCGCTTTCTGCATCGCCCGGCCAAAATCCTGATAATCATAAATGGCTTCTGTCAATACGGCAGGGTCAACAATTTCTTTGTCAATCATCCTGACCGCCTGATGGAAAGCGGCAATCGTCGGGCTGACCGCGCCGGTAATCGTTATCTGATTGGAATGCACTGCTCCCAGATTAATCGGAACCGGATGGTTCGGATGAATGGAGCTAAACATAATTACCGTACCTGTAGGAGACGTCATATCCACTGCCTGCGCGGCAATCTTTGGATTTGCAGTCGTGTTAAATACATACTGCGCTCCTCTGCCTTCCGTCATCCCCTTTACCCTTTTTACGGCGTCCCCGGATAAGGGATCTATCACATCATCGCATCCAAGACCCAGCGCTTTCTCTCTTCTCTCCTTCAACGGTTCGCTTAAGATAACTCTTGCGCCCCGAAGTTTTGCAAGCATCACATGGAGTAGTCCCATAGTTCCTCCTCCAATTACCAGAACATCGTCTCCAAACCGGATATCGGTACGGCTGATGCTGTTAACGACACATGCCACAGGCTCTGTAAAAGCCATTTTCTCAAAGGAGGTATCTTCTGAATAACTGTACAAATCGTCCGCCTTTGCCACCGCATACTCTGCAAAGCCGCCATAACCGGATAAACCTTCCGCATTATGGAATACGGCGCTATTCTGATGTTCTTCG
>CATJPU010000089.1 GCA_949742505.1 uncultured Lachnospiraceae bacterium
ATCGGCGGAATACGCTCCTGATATGACCAGAATCAGATTATTATTTAGAAAATGCATGATAACCGGAACCCAGATATTGCCTGTTTTCATATAAGCATAGCCGAAGAAAATCCCTAGGGTAACACAGGTAATCAACTGGCTTACTATCATAATCAGCCCTTTATCCGGCGTCACATAAAAGAAAATATCCAGCGGCAGGGGCCAGATTCCCCATAACACCCCCAGAAACAGCACACCTTTTCTCAGTCCGAACTTTTCCTGAAGTTTAGGCTGCAGGTAGTATCTCCATCCATACTCCTCCCCGAAAAATGCAAGAAAAGCCAGCAGAAAGTTCAACGGCAGGATTCCCATCATCATCCATGCGTCCGGCTCAGTAAATATTTTCAGGAAATAGGAAAGCTGTCCCTGAACAGCATAGGCGGCAGCCGCTCGGAAAAAGTACAGAACCGCAAATAACAGAATGCACAGAACAGACCATTTTCCATTTTTCCAACTAAGACCATAAGCCCTTCGTTTCTTTTTACCGGCAGCGAAAAGGCAGATGATGCCAAGAATACTTCCCGCCATCTGACAGTATTGTAACATCATCACCCACAGATTCACCGTTCCTCCGGGCATCTCTACCGTCATACGAGGCATCAGCACCGAAAATACCGTACATAATATGTGAATCACCGTTATCAGAATATAGCACCCATAAAATGCTCTCGGTATATTCGGTTCTTCCTTCTTTGTCAGCAGGAACGCAAGCATTACCCCCATGGCCGGATACAACATCTGCGCATTTGGAAATGCGCTAAGCTCCAACTGTTTTCCATATCCATACCACATCAGAAATCCCAGCAGATATGGAATCCCATAAGCTGCCAGTGCAAAAATCCTAAGCTGTCGTTTTTCCGTTTTTGAATACATTCTCTTTTCCCCCTTCTTTCCTTTCTTTGCATCAATGAATCAAAAACATCATTTTATTTCCAATTTGACAGCATTATTGTAGCATTTTACCTTCCCTTACCGTCTGAAAATGCCTAAACAGAACAATTTGATGCCTGAATGGTTGTTTACAATTCACACGCCGCCTGGCTCTGACCTGCAAACGGTGACATACGAAGCAAGGTGAGATACACGGAAACAATTTCAACTGTACATCTCTCACTTCGCCATGGTAATATAGAAAGGGAGGTATTCCTCACACAGACGATATTTTTATACAAAAGGCGGATATATTATGCAGAAAATTATGATTATTGAAGACGATCCGGCGACCAGGGAGGAACTGGTTCTCCTGTTGAAGAACGAGTCTTACCAGCCTGTTCCGGTCACTGATTTTACAGATATTCTAAGCCAGGTCATGACACAGGCCCCTGATTTAATCCTTTTGGACTTAGGCCTGCCGGGCAGAAACGGCCTTTCCCTATGCGCCGATATACGCAAATCAGCAAATATGCCTATTATTTTTGTTACCAGCCGGAACTCTGCCATAGATGAATTAAAGGCTTTAAGCTTAGGCGGAGACGATTATATTACCAAACCCTACAATATTCTGGTTCTCCTCGCCCGAATCAAAACCGCCCTGCGGCGAAGCGGCGCCGTTTCGGATTCGGAAATTCTGGAAACGAAGGGTCTGAAACTGAATCTTCTGAAAGGCGTTATCTCGGCGGACGGCAGGGAACTCGAACTGACACGCAACGAACTTCGGATTCTGGCGCGCCTAATGACCCATGCCGGGGAAATCGTTTCCCGCGCCGAACTGATTGATACTCTCTGGGAACACCAGATTTACATTGACGACAATACGCTTAGCGTTAATATAACCAGACTCCGCACAAAGCTGGAAATGCTGGGTTTGTCTGATTTTATTCACACAAGAAGGGGAATGGGTTATCAGCTATGACATGGACCGAATATTTTTCTGAAAAAATGGGCAGTATTCTGATAAAAGCAGTATCTGCCATAGCCGGAGCGCTTTTTCTAAAAACGACTGGAACTCAAACCGGCATTATTATCCTGCTGCTTATCTATCTTCTATTTATCGTTACAATCACACAGATATCCGATTTTCTAAAGCTGCACGCAAGGCTTAAGGAGCTGGAAACCATAATAGACGGACTGGATAAAAAATATCTGTTCGCGGAATGTATGCCGGCGCCCCGCACTGCCTGGGAACGAAGAATCTTTCATCTCCTGCGGCGCTCCTGCAAATCCATGACCGAAACCGTCTCAGACGCCGAATCCTCTCTGCGGGAATATCGGGAATACATCGAAAGCCAGGTCCATGAAATCAAGGCTCCCCTTACCGCCGCCAGGCTTATCTGCAGAACGGTCGAACCGGAGACAAGGCAGAAGCTCCTCCTCCAGTTAACCCAGATTGAAGCCCACGCAGAACGCGCCCTGTATTATGCCCGTACAGAGAGTCCTGAGAAAGATTTCATTATCCGGAAAATCAGTCTTTCTGATCTTATTTCACAGGCAATTTCAAATTACAAAACGCTGCTTATTCAGACAGGTATCCGCATTGAGACCGGCAGCTTGGATTATACGGTCTATACCGATGATAAATGGGCCTGCTTTATTCTGGGACAGCTTCTGCAGAATTCCGCCCGCTATCATGGCGCCGAGCCGCTCATTACCCTGTCTGCCGCCCCCATTGGAAATCAGGTGCAGCTTACCGTCCGGGACAACGGAATCGGCATTCCCGCCCATGAACTTCCCCGGATTTTCGATCGGGGATTCACCGGCAGCAACGGACGAAACAGAGGCGGTTCCACTGGTATGGGATTGTATTTATGCCGCAGACTTGCCGGATTTCTGGAAATAGACCTTAACATTATATCAGAAGAACAGGCAGGAACCAGCGTATTCTTAACCTTCCCTGCCCAAAGACAGATTTAAATCTTACAGGATTGTAAGGTAAATCCATATCTGTCCGCTACCATCCGCCGTATATTTGCTGTAATATAAACGCAGCAACGCAACAGAGTATACTTGAAAATATACTCCGGTACAAACGCTGCATGAAGCGAAAGAAAGAAGGAGACCATATGCTGCAGATACAAAATATAGAAAAATATTACGGCAATAAAAACCAGGTGACCAAAGCCTTAGACCGGGTCAGCTTCGATGTGAACAACGGTGAATTTATCGCTATTATGGGGGCTTCCGGAAGCGGGAAAACAACGCTGCTAAACTGCATTTCCACCATTGACACGATAAGCGCCGGAAAAATTCTTCTGGACGGAACCGATATCTCCGACCTGCCCCAGAACGCCCTGGCACAGTTCAGACGCAGCCGGCTCGGCTTCGTATTTCAGGATTTCAATCTACTGGATACCCTGACTGTGGAGGAAAATATCGGTCTGGCCCTAACTCTGAACCACGAGGATCCTCATACCGTAAAGGAGCGGGTCTTCCATGTGGCGGAACTTCTTGGCATTCCGGATATTCTGGATAAATTTCCCTATCAGGTATCCGGCGGGCAGAAACAGCGGGCCGCCTGCGCCAGAGCGATTGCGGCGGGCCAGTCTCTTCTGCTGGCTGACGAACCAACCGGCGCCCTGGATTCTAAAGCGTCCAAAAATCTCCTGGAAATCATGGTCCGTATGAACAGGGAAACTGACACGACAATTCTTATGGTAACTCACGACGCATACAGCGCCAGCTATGCCGGACGAATCCTGTTTCTCAAGGATGGACGGATATTTAATGAA
>CATJPU010000090.1 GCA_949742505.1 uncultured Lachnospiraceae bacterium
GCAAAGGAAGTATAGTATAAAAAGACGTTGAACTGATATATCTGATACACATCTGGCAGTTTCTGCCACTATAATTCCTACAGTAAATTTACGCCGCCTTGCTAATTTAATAGACTTTACACCGCCCAAGTAATATAATAAAAGCATCAAGTAAACGGTATTCAAAGAAAGTAGGTGAAAGATATGCCATCTGCAGCAGATATCATCAAAGATTATGTCGCTGAATTTTCAAGACTGCAAAACTGGATGATAGCAATTAAAGATAAAGATACCGCAACTTATAATTCAATGCATGACAGATATATCGAAATAAAAGTTACGTTAACAAGTTTGGACGTTAATCTTACCGAATTGGATTAGATTAAAGAGTAATAATCGAATATCAACCAAATCACAAAAAGGAAGTGATAATATGACAGACAACGAACTTTTACTTGCAATATCTGAAATGATGGATACTAAATTAAAATCTGAATTACGGCCATTAAAAAACAATTTGCAAACTGTAGCAGATGAAGTCCATCAGATAAAATTGTATCAGGAAAATGTAATTCTACCACGATTACAAACTATCGAATCTTGTTACACTGATACTTATAACCGTTATAAAGATTACGCTGATAAAATGGACGCTGCTTTTGCCGACATTGAATTGCTGAAAAAACTAGTATCAGAGCACAGCAAAATGCTTCAAAAACTTGCATAACAACCGCATAATCACGAAAAGGAAGTGATAGCATCATGGCATTGACAAATGAAAATTTATTAGCAATCTCTCAATTACTGGATGTTGCGTGGGCCATGCACCCTGTCACGGTGATCCTCTCCGTAGACTATGGTATGCCTGGTATCCATCACAGGTAAAATAACCCTTAAATATATCTCCCAGAAATTCCACCGGGTGGTAGCCGCCCCGGGTTCTCTCATACTGGAAGAGAACCATTCTTGGAGATCCACTATTCTCATCCGTAAGATACACCCACATCCAATTCTGTGTCGTACCTTTCTGCTCCGGTTCGTCTATGACCCGGATCCGTGTCTCATCGCCATGGACATACTTACTGCGGAGGAATTCCTCCTTCATCAGGTCATAGACCGGCTGAAGATACCGCCCGGCACACAGA
>CATJPU010000091.1 GCA_949742505.1 uncultured Lachnospiraceae bacterium
TTAGGCGGGAAGCGGAGGGAATGAACGTATAATGACTGTAATGGGAGATGCCTGAATGGAAGAGCTTTCGGACGCGGGTTCGATTCCCGCCAGGTCCATTGCCAAAACAAATCCATCCGCTATTTTATCAATTGCGGATGGATTTGTTTCATTTCCAGGACATTTGAAGTTGCTTTTTCTGTTTTGCACAGTCGGAAAGATACAGGTTAATAAGTGATTGGTACGGAATACCAGAATTTTAACTTCTATATCACAATCTTATATTCTGCCTGGAATACCCCGCCCGGAGTAAGCGCCTGCTCCCACTCCCGGTCTTTTAATTCTCCTGCGAAGTCGTCTCTGTCGCACCTTCCATACCAGGGTTCAATACAGACAAAGGGTGCATTCTTCTTCGGCGGAGACCAGATTCCCACTAACGGCGCTGTAAATTCCACCGCCAGATACTCTTCTCCTTCTCCATTGATCAACGATACTCTCTGCACCTGATTCTCTTCAATTACCTTCGCATCATGATCGAAAAGCGTCTCGGTAATCGGCAGAACTCCATCTGACAGCTTTACCGCCTCCCGGGCTCTCGTAACCGTCCCTCCCTGCCCGAAAATTGTATTTACAAAACAGCCGAGATTCCTTCCGTCCTTATCCTGCAGGCGGATTCCATAGTCTGTCTGTTTATCGCCGCACTGAATCGGACAGTTGAACGCCGGATGCGCTCCAATTGCAAAATATAAGGTTTCCTCCGCCGGATTCTCTACTTTCCACATCACCTTTACGCCCCGCTTTAGAAGCTGGTATCCAATCTCCAGACGGAAAGCAAAGGGATAAATCCGGCGGCTTTCTTCATCATCCTCCAGCCGGAACCATACGGTATCCTCTGTCTGGCTTACCAGCGCAAATTCCCGGTCTCTGGCGAATCCATGCTGTCCCATTCTGTACTCCAATCCTTTATGCCGGTAAATACCGTCTTTCACCCCTCCCACAAACGGAAATAATACCGGAGACGTGCGGTTCCAGTATGCCGGATCGCCGCACCAGAGATACTCCGTATCCGTATCCAGCCTGCGTAATGATTTCAATTCTGCGCCATGCAAATTCACGCCGATTTCCACCGCTTCATTTTTCAAAATAACATCTGCCATTTTCTCTGTCCTCCCTGTTATTATATTGCCTCATCCCGGTAACTGAATCTGCGAAGTTACCGTATTTCTTTCCGCCAGCTTTGCGCCGCAGCAAATATCACGTCCTGAACGGTCACTTTCTTTTATACTTTCCCACTGTAAAATGCCTGTCAAACCATCTGCTGTACACGCCTATCAACGGCCCGTTGCAGCACGCCATAATCAGCGTCCCCACGCCGACCGCCACAAGCTTATGAAACAGCAAGAATGACACCCCTAAAGTAAGCAGAAGAAATACCAAATCAAACCGAAGCTTAAACCCCGCCAAATCTTTCTGATACTTTTCACTGATTCCTTTCACAAAAAACTCGTACACCTGCGGATAATATCGGTTCTTAAAATACAGGACCGCGCCAAAGGCATTGATGAAAAACCCGATTATAAAATAAATGATTCGCACAGCCATCGGAAGCGTCCCCGGCGCATACATATCGGGATTAAAATGCGGAATCAGCGCCCTCCACAAATCCAGGATAAAGCCATAGAGCACCCCAGACAAAAAGGCGCCGAAATACAATGCCTTCACCTGTCTCATCACGCAGCAGAATATCACAAACAATATCCCCTGAACCACATACTCTGCCTGTCCAAACGTCAAAAAAGATGATTTAAGACTTACCAGATACGCCGGGGATACAATCACCGACAGACCGAAATCCGCGGCCGACAGCATTGCCGTCGCCAGCGACAGAATAACTGCCCCGGATATGTATACGGTTTCATCGTTTAACCGGATTTTCTTCATCCCTGAGTCTTTTTGCATGCCCGTTCCTCTTCCTGCCAGAGTATATTTGAAAAATGGATTATTCCGACGGTTTTACAGTATCTTATTCTTCCCTGCTACAACAGCCTGCCTAACTCCTCAATTTCTTCCATCGTCGTTGCCCAGCTCGTTGCGAACCGCACAACCGTATGCTCCTCATCTTCCCTTTCCCAATAGCTGAATTTTACCTGCTGCTTAAGTTTCTCCATTTTCTCATTTTCCAGCACGATAAAAATCTGGTTGGTAGGCGAATCAAGAAAGAACCGGTATCCTTTCTCCTGAAATATCCTCTTCAGAGCTTCCGCCGCCTCCATCGCGTTGCGGCTGATTGCCAGATACAAATTGTCGGTAAATAATGTATCAAACTGAACGCCGAGAAGCCTCCCCTTCGCTAACAGCGCGCCGTGCTGCTTGATTGTTGTCAGAAAATGCTTCGGCGTATTCCGATGGGTAAAGACCACCGCCTCTCCGCATAACGCGCCAACCTTTGTTCCTCCAATGTAGAAAACATCCAGAAGTCTGGCGATATCCGGCAGCGTCACGTCCGTCTCCCTGCACGCCAGTCCATATCCCATCCTTGCGCCGTCCATATAGAGGGGGATTCCATAGCTCCTGCACAGGGCGGACAATTCCTCCAACTCCTTCAGAGAATACAAGGTTCCGTATTCCGTCGGATGCGAAATGTAGACCATTCCCGGGAAAACCATATGTTCATGATTCTCATCCCCATAAAAATCTTCCAGATACTTCCTGATTGTTTCTGCCATAAGTTTGCCTTCTCTGTTGGGAAGCGTGATTACCTTATGCCCGGTAAATTCTATCGCTCCCGCCTCATGCAGACTGACATGTCCGGTCTCTGCCGCTATCACCCCCTGATACTTTGTAAGCAGCGCGTCAATCACAATCTGATTGGTCTGCGTGCCGCCTGTCAGAAAATGAACCTCTGCGTCCGGTTTCTCACAGCACTCTATAATCTTCTCTTTAGCACTGGCGCAGTATTTGTCATCGCCGTAACCGCTTAAAGGCTCTTCGTTCGTCTCCGCAAGCCGCTTAAGTATCTCCGGGTGAGCGCCCCTGTTATAGTCACATTCAAAAGAAAGCATTCTCAATTTCCTCCCTTACCGATATAGCGGGTCCCAATCTCTACAAGCAGAAAACCAAATGCGATTGCCAGACAAGTCTGTCCCAGCGCAATCGTCTGCTGTGTGGCAAGTCCATAGTCTTCCTGTACCAGCCCATGCATCAAATAGAACAGCGTTGCACCCGGAATCACCGGCATAATCGACGTTGTAAGAAAAATAGTCGCCGGCGCCCTGTGAATTCTGGACATGACATACGCATAAGCTGCTACAAAAACCGCTCCCACCATAATCGCCGCAAAATTATTTCCGCCGAGATACTGTACCAGCAGATAACAGGCGCAAGTAACAAGTCCGCCGATTCCCGCATAAAAAGACTGCCGGACCGCAGCCCGAAACAACAATGCAAATCCCATGCTTGCTACTCCGCAGGAAATAAGCTGTACAGCCACATTCGGAGCTATATACATCTCATACATGTCGCCCTGAAACAGTATCATAGCAAGCCCTGTTCCACAGGCAATCGCTATCGCGCCCAGACAGGAATTTACGATATTTACAATTCCGGACAAATATGCCCGGTCCACCATATCCCGGATTCCGTTGGCAACTCCCAGACCGCTGATTAATACCATATTGAGCCCCAGTATTATTCTGTCCGGATGATGTCCGAAGCCGGCCTGGTCAGCCAGAAATACCGCCGACGAAGAAAGAA
>CATJPU010000092.1 GCA_949742505.1 uncultured Lachnospiraceae bacterium
ACGTCCCCATATCTGGAAACCTTCTCCTGATAAACCTTCTCCGGTATATATTCCGACACAAATCCAAATTCCCCGGATATTTCCGGTACAACCACATACTGAAGCATCCCGAAGTCCGCCGCCCGTTTCTCCTGAAGAGCTTCTCTGTCGCCCCGCATTCTTACAAAGAACCTGTGAGAAACTTCATCTGATTTCTTAAGCGCAAGCTTCTCCTTACTCCACCCATTTCCCAGATTACAGTGCAGATGTTTTGCCGCCTCTACGACGTCGCCCACTACTGCGCTTGCCGTCGGCAGCTTCCCTGCTCCGCTTCCATAGAACATGGCGTCCCCCAGCATATTTCCATGAACAAATACAGAATTAAATACGCCGTTTACACTAAACAGCGGGTGCTCCTGGCTTAATAAACATGGACATACCATAGCGCTTAAGGAATCGTCCTCTCTCTTACATGCAGCAAGAAGTTTAATCGTTCTGCCCATAGCCTTGGCATACTGCATATCCTCTACAGTAATCTTCGTAATTCCTTCACAATAGATATCCTCAAAATCCACCTGTTTACCGGAAATAATGGAAGACAAAATCGCAATCTTGCGGCAGGCGTCATATCCTTCCACGTCCGCTTCCGGATTGCGCTCTGCAAAACCGTTGTCCTGCGCCTCTTTTAATACCTCCTCATATCCGGCTCCCTCATAGAACATTTTGGTCATCATATAATTTGTAGTACCATTCAGGATTCCCACAATCTCTTCAATCACATCTCCGGTCAGCGAAGAATGTAAGGGACGAAGAATCGGAATCCCTCCGCCTACGCTGGCCTCAAAAAGAAAATTCACATTCCGGGACTTTGCAATCTCAAGAAGCTCGGCGCCATGCTTCGCAACCAGAGCTTTGTTGGAGGTAGCCACACTCTTCCCTGCCTCTAGACATCTCTTCACAAAGGTATAGGCCGGCTCAATCCCTCCCATAACTTCTACGACTACTTTGACTTCCTCATCATTGATCACATCCTCAAAGTCATGGGTAATCAGCTCCTGCACTGGGTCTCCCGGAAAATCCCGCAAATCCAGAACATACTTCACCGCCAGTTCTTCTCCGACTCTCTGATTAATAATCTCCTGATTGGTACGGATAACCTCCACAACTCCCGAGCCTACCGTTCCATATCCAAGTACCGCTATTTTCACCATCGTCCTTTTTTGTCCTTTCTTTTATCCTTTTTTATGTCCTGCTTTCATGCTGCGATTCGTTCTGCGTTATATGCAACACCTCCAATCCCAGACGCAGCCCGCTGCGCCGTCGGATTGGATGAGTACATCCGACACAGATATCAATCACATTATTCACTATTAATTATGCAATGCTCCAGGCAGTTTCTCCTGACACAGATACGCATTGATAAATGGATCTAAAGCGCCGTCCATCACTGCATTTACATTGCTGCTTTCCGCCCCGGTACGGTGATCCTTCACCATAGTATAAGGATGCATCACATAGGAACGAATCTGGTTGCCGAACCCAATCTCTTTTATCTCTCCCCGGATATCCGACACCTTCTCCGCCTGCGCCTGCTCTTTGAGCAGGGTCAGCTTCGCCTTCAGCATCTGCATCGCCTTATCCCGGTTATGATGCTGGGACCGTTCATTCTGGCACTGCACCACAATGCCGGTGGGAAGATGAGTAATCCGAATTGCAGAAGAGGTCTTGTTGACATGCTGTCCTCCCGCGCCGCTGGCCCGGTAAGTATCTATTTTCAGTTCGTCTTCTGCAATCTCAATATCTACATCATCCTCAATATCCGGTATCACATCACAGGAAGCAAAGGACGTCTGCCGTTTTCCCGCCGAATTAAAGGGTGATATCCGCACCAGCCGGTGCACGCCCTTTTCGGATTTAAAATATCCGTAAGCATTCTCGCCGCTGACTTCAAAAGTTACCGCCTTAATTCCCGCAATATCCCCTTCCAAGTAATCCAGCATCTGAAAACCGAAGCCCTTCCTCTCGGCAAATCTGCTGTACATCCGGTACAGCATAGCCGCCCAGTCACAAGACTCGGTTCCGCCTGCTCCTGCATGAAGCGTTACAATTGCATGATATTTATCATATTCCCCTGACAACAGGGTCTGAATCCGAAGCGTCTCATAAGCTTCCTCAAATGCAGCCAGCTCTTCTTCAATCTCCGGCAGAATCGACGCATCCTCTTCCTCATACGCCATTTCAATCAACAGCCCGATATCCTCATAGCTGGTATACAGGCCCCGGATGGTATCCGCCTGATCCTCAATATCCGGTATCACATCGCAGGACGCAAAGGAAGTCTGGCGTTTTCCCGCTGAATTGAAGGGCGATATCCGCACCAGCCTATGCACGCCCTTTTCGGATTTAAAATATCCGTATGCATTATCACCGCTAACTTCAAAGGTCACCGCCTTAATCCCGGCAATATCCCCTTCTAAGTAATCCAGCATCTGAAAGCCAAAGCCCTTCCTCTCGGCAAATCTGCTGTACATCCGGTACAGCATAGCCGCCCAGTCGCAGGATTCAGTTCCGCCCGCTCCCGCATGGAGGGTTACGATCGCGTTGTATTTGTCATATTCCCCCGATAACAAGGTCTGAATCCGAAGGGTTTCATAAGCTTCTTCAAATGCCGCAAGTTCCTCTTCAATCTCCGGCAGAATAGACGCGTCCTCTTCCTCATACGCCATCTCAATCAGCAGCCCGATATCCTCATAGCTTGCATACAGTCCCTGTATGGTATCTACCTGATCTTTCAGGCCCTTTAGCTCTTTCATAATCTGCTGGGACTCCTCCGGTTCATCCCAGAAGCCGGGTTCCTCCATCCTGCGCTCTAATTCCTCAATCCTCTGCTGTTTGGCTGGGATGTCAAAGTGAATCCCTCATTTCAGCGAGAGGCGTCTCATAAGCACTTAAATTTCCTTTGTACTGATCCAGTTCAACCACGCTATCACCTCTTTC
>CATJPU010000093.1 GCA_949742505.1 uncultured Lachnospiraceae bacterium
ACAATTGCCGAGATTCCGTATAGTTATACCGCCGAATAATTCATAGGCTCAAATCAAAGAAAGAATTAGTTAAGGATTATATCAGGAAAGCGCTGCATACAATTATAATGTGTGCAGCTTTTTTCATCGCCGGTAAACGGTAACAGTTCTCACGTCTCCTGCTCAGGCTTGCAAACTACAGAATAGGGAGCAGGAGACGTGAGAACTGTTGCTACAAACGTCGTAAAAAGGCAATTTTTGCTGTACTTTTTAGTTTCGGCGTATTATAATTGATTTGTGTTGAGATTTTTATGAGGAGCAGGATAGATGAGAAAGAAAGAGCAAGGGAAAAAGTCTCCTTTCCGTCGTAAGCGTCAGTCTGGGGATGAAGAGGAATTTCAGATTATCCGGGACGATGAATTATTTGAGGACGTGGCTGATTACGAGGGTGACCCGGAAGAAGATGAGGAATTTCTGGAACGGGAAGAAGACGATGAAGAGCCGGAAACGGAGGCAGAGCCCGATGAGGGTGATGACGACTCTGAGTCCCGGATAAAGAAACAGTCTGATAAAGAGGAAGAAGAGTCTGGCTCAGAAGATGGAACAGCGGAGGAAAATTCTGAATTGGAGCATTCAGAAGAACCAGAGCAGAGTGTGAAACGAAGGCCGTCTGATAAAGCGAAGAGAGCAGAGAAGAGGCGAAGGAAGAAGAAATCGGAGACGTCAGGACGAGAAGAGGATTTAGAGGAGTCCATAGAGGAAGGCGATGCAGATGGCGGGAAATTAGAATATACTGATGATTTGGAAGAAGATTCAGGAACGGATATAGCGGATGACAGAACGGAAGAGGATTCAGATGAAGAGCCGGAAGATTTTGAAGAGGATGAGTTGACAGAGATGAATATGGAAGAAGAGGAAGACGATGAGGACAGGGAGCCTACGCCGGCAGAGATAGCGCTTAAGAAGCACCGCCGGAGAAAGAGGATTTTGATTGGAGTATTCTCTTTTATAGGAGTGATAGCGGCGGCATATCTTGGCGTGTCAGCATTTTTTAGCAGTCATTTCTATTATAATACGAATATAAATGGCGCTGATTTTTCTCTGAAAACTGTTTCTCAGGTTCAGGATTATATGGAGGGCGAAGTTGCCGGTTATAGTCTGACTCTTGATGAACAGGGAGGAAAGAAAGAAACCATACAGGGAACGGATATTTCACTGAAGTATGTGAGAGATGATTCAGTTGATAAATTGCTTGAGCAGCAGAATCCCTTTTTGTGGGTAACTGCATTTTGGGATAAGCCTGAGATTGTGGCGGCTGTAGGTGTGGAATTTGATACTGAGAAATTGAATGGGAAGCTTGGAGAGCTGACTTGTATGAAGCCGGAGGAACAGGTGCCGTCTGTTTCAGCGAAGCCGGAATTTACAGGAACACAGTTTGAGATTAAGGCAGAGGAGATTGGCTCCCAGATAGATAACGAGAAGTTTAAAGCGGCTGTGAGCGAAGCAATTAGTGAATTCCTTCCTGAGTTAAATCTTAAGGAAGCAGGATGTTATATTCCGCCGCAATATACGTCGGAGTCCCCGGAAGTAGCACAGGCGAGGGATGTGATGAACAGCTATCTTGGAGCGAATATTACGCTGGATTTCACCCCTTATACGGAAGTAGTGGATGCTTCTGTGATTTCCCAGTGGATTAGTGTGGACGAGAATATGCAGGTCACTTTTAACCAGGATGCGGTAAGAAGCTATATAGCCGGTCTTGCAGAACAGTATGACACTTACGGCAAGCCGAGAACTTTTGTTACAGGGTTTGGGAATACGGTGCAGGTAGAAGGCGGAAGCTATGGCTGGCAGATTGATCAGGAAGCGGAGTACAATGCGCTGACAGCGAACATTCAGAATGGGGAGACAGTGACCCGAGAGCCGAATTATGCAAGGCGCGGAGCAACTCATGAGGGCAATGATTTTGGAAATACCTATGCGGAGGTTGATTTGACGAATCAGCATATGTTTTATTTCAAAGACGGACAGTGCATTATGCAGTCCGATATTGTTACGGGCAATCCGAATAAAGGCCATGCAACTCCTCAGGGTGTGTATATGCTGGCTTATAAGGCTACGAATCAGGTACTCCGGGGCAAGAAGATGCCGGACGGAAGCTATGAATATGAGTCGCCGGTTTCTTACTGGATGCCATTTAACGGAGGAATAGGCTTCCATGACGCGACCTGGCAGTCGGCGTTTGGCGGTGACAGGTATTACGCATACGGTTCCCACGGGTGCGTTAATATGCCGGTGTCCGCAGCCGCTGAATTGTTCGGCTATATAGAAGCCGGAATACCAGTTGTATGTCATTATTAAAAAAGATTGATGTATGGGGGTACGCTTTCACACATACTCTTCGGGCAGCCGGATTTCGTCCGGTAAGGTGTAGATTAATTTAGAAAGGAGACGCGCCTCTGGCAGCAGGTGATAAGCGAACTGTGCTGCCGGGGCGTTTGCTTTTATGTATGAATTGTTAAAGAAAGACGGGAATGCGAAGCGGGGAAGACTGCATACAGTTCATGGAACGATTGAGACCCCGGTATTTATGAATGTGGGTACGGCGGCCGCGATTAAGGGGGCGGTATCCACAGAGGATTTGCAGGAGATTGGAACGCAGGTGGAACTATCCAATACCTACCATCTCCACGTCAGGCCGGGAGATAAGGTAGTGAAGAAACTGGGTGGACTGCACAAATTTATGGTATGGGATAAACCGATTCTGACGGATTCCGGAGGTTTTCAGGTATTTTCTCTTGCGGGACTCCGGAAGATTCGGGAAGAAGGCGTATATTTTCAATCTCATATCGACGGAAGAAAGATATTTATGGGGCCGGAAGAGAGTATGCAGATACAGTCGAATCTGGCATCTACGATTGCGATGGCATTTGATGAATGTCCTTCCAGCGTCGCAGACAGAGCATATATGGAGAAATCCGTTGACAGGACAACCAGATGGCTCCATCGGTGTAAGGCTGAGATGGACAGGCTGAACAGCCTGCCGGATACGATTAACAGACAGCAGATGCTGTTCGGAATCAATCAGGGAGGAATCTATGAGGATATCCGGGTGCGTCACGCTCGGGAAATTGCATCGCTTCATTTAGACGGCTATGCGGTGGGAGGGCTGGCGGTGGGAGAATCTCATGAGGAAATGTACCGGATTCTGGATACGGTAGTGCCTTATCTGCCGGAGGACAAGCCGGTGTATTTAATGGGGGTGGGAACACCCGCCAATATTTTAGAGGCAGTGGACAGAGGAGTGGATTTCTTCGACTGCGTATATCCCAGCAGGAACGGAAGACATGGTCATGTCTATACCAGACAGGGGAAACTCAATATGTTTAACGCCAGATATGAGCTGGACGACAGACCCATCGAGGAAGACTGCAACTGCCCCGCCTGCAGGAAGTATTCCAGAGCTTATATCCGTCATCTACTGAAGGCGAAAGAGATGCTGGGGATGCGGCTGTGCGTACTGCATAATCTGTATTTTTATAATCATCTGATGGAAGATATCCGCTCCGCCATAGATGCGGGGAATTACAGAGAATTTAAGAAGAAGACGCTGGAAGGGATGAAGCAGTAATTGTAGGAAAACGCAAAAAACTCTTGATGAATCAGGAGAAATTGTGTATGATACCATTAGTGTCTAAAAACGAAACAGAAATAAGAATTAGCAGGAGGAATAAGATATGTTTTCATTAGCGGCATCCGGAGGCATGGGAGGCGGACTGAGTATTATACTTTTGTATGCAGTAAT
>CATJPU010000094.1 GCA_949742505.1 uncultured Lachnospiraceae bacterium
GGCATTGGAACCTTTCAGCTTCATTTCAGAAACATCCGGCGTATAGCTCCCTCCCGCCGGGATGTTCTTCCATACGTAGGAATAAGCTATACACTCTGTTCCCGTATAACGAGAATTCAGGGAATATGCCGTCTTCGCGGGCTTCAGCTCCGGAAGCGTATCCACCACTTTTACCGTCACTGTTACAGGGCTTAATCTGTATGAACTGGACTTCGCCTGTCCTCCAAAGCCGGCTTCAGGGACAAACGAAAAGCTGTAACTCCCCTTCTCAAGCGTCTTACCGTCCTTTGCTCCCGCTGTAATCTTCCCATCTACGCACGCAAGCGAGATAGCAGCGCCGCCGCTGGCCCTTCCTTTATACGCAAACTCTCCGCCCTGCAGCTCTGCTTCCTCCTGACTCAGCGTCACATTTACGGAGTCTTTCTGGTTTGGGAAATTCTTGTTCAAGGTCAGTGTATTGGAAGAGCATTTCGCCTTCGGCAGGCTGCTGACTACATTCAGATTGAACGTAAACTTCAGGGATTCCGCCCAGCCATCCAGTCTGACGTTAAACACTGCCTTCCCCTTTTGGGGAATACCGTTTACCGACAATGTAATTGTATCGCCCTCTGTATCCGCGGACTCCTGTGACAGCGCCTTAAACAATCCCCGCGTCGTTCCGCTGTCGCTCATGTCCAAATTCAGCTCGCTCAGCGTACTCAAATCCAACACTTTTTTCGTCTTCTTATCCAGAAGCTGAATCTTATATTCCTGATTCGACGCATAGGTGCTTGCGGTCGCCTTTGTCATGGACAGCACGTAGGATGGCTTTACCGTCGTACATGGAACCGTAATTTTTACCGGAACCGGGTCGTAGCCCTTATACGTAATATACAGCCAGCCTGATATCACCGGCTTGTTTCTCGTATCGACTGCCAGCTTCTCTGCTTTTCTCCTGATATAATATTTTCCTGCGTTTTCTACTACTTCAAAATTTCCGGCAAAATCGTCCTCTGTATCCGCCCGGTTATTGTCTCTGTTTTCTTTATTTTGATTTGATACCAGTTCATAGCCTGCCACCTCTTCATTCTTCAGGTTCTGAGTTATCTCGACCTGGCCGGAGCCGTCTGTCCGCGGACTATAAAACAGGTTAATCTTCCCGCTCAGTTTGGCAGAAGGCTTCAGCTTCTTATCTACAATCGTTATTTTGGGGATAGGGACACAAAATTCACTTCCATCCTTAAACTTTCCTTCTATCACCAGCGAATTAGTGTAAGAAGCCAGTTTGCATCCAGATTCCGTTTTAATATAGCAGACACCGTCCGCCCCCATCTCTATCTGCAAATCGGCAAAAGGCTTATAGTTAATAATATTGCCTGTCTTCTCCATCTGTTTAATCGAAAGTGAATTCCCATCTACCGCAAAATTATACACTGGAACCAGTGCAATTTTTGTTCCCTGCGTAGAAATTTTATTGACTGTTATATTTGTCTCTTCCAGTCTCGGAGTACCGTCCACCACTTGGACAATAAATTTCTTCTCCAGCGTCGTTTTGTCCTTTTTCTTGATTTTTACATAGACAGTAGTCTCTCCTAACGCTCCTTTCTTGACTGTTATTGTATTCTTATTCTGTGTAGATGTTCCGGATTCCACAGACAAGATATTCGTATCACCCACAGTCCACTCTGAAGTAACATACAAAGGCTCTCCATTTTTATCTCTTACATCAAGTTTTACTTCAAACTCCCTACTTCTCTGTGTCACTCGCTTGCTGTTAAACCGAACAATTGGGTCAAGTCCCTCTTCTGATATAGGTTCTCCACGCCCCAAATCTAAGGGGAAATCGAAATCCATTGTCTCCGCTTCCGCCACCTCACCGACAGATACAATAAAAGATATTCTGAAAAGTTTCTTATCCTCGTTCTTGCGTTTCAGCGTAGCAGTAATTGTACAACTTCCCGTCCCTACGCTACGAATAAGCCCATCCGCCCCAATTTCCGCGACGCTTTTTTTCGAGGATTCCAGAACAAATTTCCATGCCCCCATTTTCTGATTGTCTTTATCCTTAAAAGACAGCTGCAGCTGCATGCCTGTTCTTGGCAATTTCAGCTCTTTTCTATCTGAATCCACCCAGTAGCCAGAAGGATTCACATTATATGTTATTCCCGTCAAACTATCTTGTATCTGTCCGAAATCAATGGTTACTTTAGTCTCCCTTTCTGGCATAACAAAACGAAAAGTTACTGTATCCCCCTTGACCGAGTCGACTTCTGCCGTTTGCGGATTACCATTTACATTGATACCGTGAACCCAACTACCTGCCTTTGGAGTGAGCGTCACATAGACCGTCTCTCCTTTTCTTGCTTCATAATTTCCGCCGTTTTTCCGTGCTGAACATGCAAAATCTCCTCTTTCCTTATCAGTCTCATCCGCATAACCTAGCGTAAGTTTAATACCGCCCAAAAGCTCAAAGATGAAGCCCAAATCCTCCGCATAATCTTCCACGGTTCCTTCATAGCCCTTTATCTTCATCTTCTCGTTGCGCGGAAATGCTGCCAGATTAATAATAATCCCGCTCTTTCCATTTTCGTCCCTGCTCTCGATTGTCACCTCCAGCAGAGCGCCACATCCCTTGAATGCATCCGCATCGATTCTTCCAACATTCTCTGGAATCGTAATTTTCTCCAGGGACGAACATCTTTCAAAAGCGCTCTTCTCAAGGGACTTCACTGCGTCGGGAATCGTCACTGTCTTCAAAGCAGTACACCCTGAAAACGCCCCTCTGCCGATGGAATCTGTACTTGCGCTGCTCGGAAGATTGACTGTATGCAGCTTTTCACATCCCGCAAACATATCCTCCGGTATAGCCCCAGTTCCTGTGGGAAGTGTAACGGCAGTCAGCTTTGAGCAGTCCTGAAAAGCCCCCTTACCAAAAACTATATTCTGTGTATTGCCCTCCCATGATATGGCGGTCAAAGATGTATTTCTAAAGGCGTATTCCCCTACTTTTATAAGTTTGTCTGCTTTATTTACCTGACTAATGTTCAGAGAGGTACAACTCTGAAACGCTGAATTGCCTATGGTCACTATATTGGAAAAATCAATCTCCTCCAGACGGCTACATCCGCTGAACGCCGCGTCGCCTATCGTCGTTACCTTCGCAGGCAAAGCCACTCGTTCGAGATTCGTACAGTTTCCGAATGCGTCCGCCGATATCTCTTCCATCTCGCTTTCAGCTTCAAAGACGACGCTTGTTATTTTGCTGCTGTTATAAAAAATTTCTTTAGGAATAATCTTCGCACTTGCCGGAATCCTGACAATTCCTGAAGGTTCCTCCGCTCCTTCCTTAAGTGATAGCACTCCTTCCTCTGTTACTTCAAAATCTGTGTACTCTGCCGCTTTCACAGCCTCCGGTTCTTCTTCCGTCAGTTCCTCCAAAGTTTTTTCCTCCTCCGGAATCTCCGGTTCTGTGTTCCCGGTATTGTCATCCGGAGGCGCAGCCTCTTCATTATTATCGGGGTTCTCCGGCCCAGGATTTTCATTATTATTCTCTAATTCAGTGTTCCTTTCTTCATCATTGTCAGGTTGTTCCGGTTCAGTCACTGGTGGCGTTACAGTTTCCCCCTCCTTATTTTCTTCGCTCCTATTTTCTGTATCAGAAAAATTTCCTTCCTCTTTCAATGCATCTTCCCCTCTAGTAGCTTCTGATGCCTCATCTGACAGTAAAACTTCCTCCGCCGACATATCTTCTACAGAAGCTGCAAGCGCCATAGACGTATCCAACGGCAAAGCCATCACCACTGCAAGTATCAATGCGAGTATCCTTTTTCTGTTCATCACCTGTTCAACCTCCATATACATTAAAATCATTATGTAAATACAATTATATTTAATATAACATTTTTATCAGCACGAC
>CATJPU010000095.1 GCA_949742505.1 uncultured Lachnospiraceae bacterium
CAGAACTACGTTTCTGATCTCGTCTGTTCTGTATACCTTCATATTCGCTGCCTCCTTAATATAAGTTCTCATGGATATATTGTACTAAATTTTCTTCCATGTTACAACTCTTTTATTAATTTTTAACAAAGCCAATAACTGCAGCCAGCAATCGGCGCTTTTATACTTTAAAGCGTTATATTGTTGACAGAATATATTTTATCCATTAAAATATCTCTATAAAATTCTCTGCCTGTATTAGTGTGCTTTGTTATGCGATGCATGAAAGGGCGCTTTTAACGGAAGTGAAATCCACTGCATACGAAAGGAATTACAACTATGAACTCAAAGAAAATCGGCTTTATCGGACTCGGACTCATCGGCGGTTCTATCGCAAAGGCAATCCGTTTTTATTATCCCGATTATGAGATTGTTGCTTTCGATCATAATAAAGAAACACTCGCCGCTGCCACAAGGGAATCCGTCATTCATGTCGCCTGTACCTCCATTGATGGTAATTTCAGATGCTGCGACTACGTTTTTCTATGCGCTCCCGCCGGATTTAATACTTCTTATTTAAAACAGCTGCTTCCATACCTTCACAAAGACCTGATTCTGACCGATGTGGGCAGCGTCAAAACCCCCATTCACAGAGAAGTAGAAAAGCTGGGACTGGAAGAATATTTTATCGGCGGACATCCAATGGCCGGCTCTGAGAAGAGCGGATTTGCAAATTCCAGACCTTTGCTGATTGAAAATGCTTATTATATCCTGACGCCGTCTGGGAAAACTCCAAAAACCAAGATTGATTCTTACACTGCCTTTGTAGAATCCCTGCATGCCATTCCTCTGGTTCTGGACTACCAACTCCACGATCAGGCAACCGGAACCATCAGCCATCTCCCTCACATCATTGCCGCCTCTCTGGTAAATTTTGTGCGGGATACCGACACTTCGGATGAGCTGATGAAGCATCTGGCAGCGGGAGGATTCAAAGACATTACGCGGATTGCATCCTCCTCCCCTACCATGTGGGAGCATATCTGCACTCAGAACAGCGAGAACATTTCCCATATTCTGGGCAATTATATTCAAACACTGGTTCATGCCAAAGAGCTGATAGAGCGGGGAATGGCAAAGAATATTTACGACATGTTTGACCATTCAAGAAATTACCGCAATTCCATGCCGGAAAGTTCCGCTGGTCTTATCCAGAAATCCTTCTGCATCTACTGCGATATTCCGGATGAATCCGGCGCAATTGCCACCATTGCAACGATTCTGGCATCCAACGCAATTAATATGAAAAATGTTGGGATTGTGCACAACCGGGAATTTGAAGAAGGCGTATTGAGAATCGAATTTTATGACGGAGCGTCCCTTGATAAAGCTGCAGCTTTACTAAAGCGGCACCGGTATATCATCTATGAGCGATAACGTTATGTCCCTTCAAGTATTTCACCGGCTTGTAATAACAGGTTATATATTCACCTAAGCATTTTCGGAAATCAGTCGAAGAAATAACCCCGCTGCAACGGAGCATCCGGCTTGCAGCGGAGTATCGGACCCTCGCGGCATGCGCCAAGTATGCAAGCCCGCCCGCCTGGCCCCTTGCCCGCGGGAATAAAAATCGGAGAACATTTCAAGAGTATTCAAGAAAGAAAAGAG
>CATJPU010000096.1 GCA_949742505.1 uncultured Lachnospiraceae bacterium
CAGCATCAGCGCCCGGTATAAATCCTTCAGGGTCGGCGCTTCCTCCCGGTATCCGCTGCGGATATAATCCCGGTAAACATCTGCCGTACAGCGGTCCAGGATGGACTTTTCTTTGGCGGACAGGTTGCCCGCGCCTACCAGCTGTTCAAAAAGCGACAGGATAAACTCTGATTTCTCAATCAACGGGTTCTTATCGTCACCATAGGCCGCATCCATATCCAATGCATTCAGATGGGTATCCGAGGTTGCTGAAATACGGATCACCTCCCCACCTAAAGCCTCTGCCAGCGATACGAATTCTGACTCCGGGTCAAGGATCAGGATGTCATCCTCCGTAGACAATGCAAGGTCTACGATCTCCTCCTTCGCTGAGAAGCTCTTGCCGGAACCGCTGACGCCGAGACGGAAGGAATTGCCGTTCAGGAGCTTCCTTCGGTCTGCCACGATCATATTTTTGCTCACTGCATTCTGCCCGTAATAAATCCCGCCCGGCTGCATGACCTCCTGGGTGTGGAACGGAATCAGCACTGCCGTAGATTCCGTCGTCAGTGTCCGGAGCGCATGAATCTTTCGCAGGCCATAGGGAAGCGCCGTATTCAGTCCGTCTGCTTGCTGCCATTTCAATACCGACATCCGGCAGAGCGCCTTCCTTGCAACAGATAAGAGTGTATCCGTATCTGAATCCAGCTGTTTCTTACTGTCCGCCATATGCACCATCGTTACCAGTCCGAACATCATCCGCTGATCCCTGGTAGTCAGGTCGTCCAGCATTTCCTTGGTCTCTTTCCTCTGTAATTCCATATCATATGGAACTACTGCGGAGAAATTGTTGTTGGCATTCTGGCGCCTCTGCCAGTTTGTCACATTTGTCTCTACCCCAAGGAGACGGTTCTGGATCTCCCGGACGGCTTCATCTGTCGGCACAGGCAGGATATCAATGGACAGCATCAGATCCCGGCTTAAGCCGCACAATTCCGAAATCATGTCATCCTTTACATAGCTGGCATAGTCCTGCATATACAGCACCCTGCCATACCTCTCATCAATCTTAAAAAAATCCTTATGAAATTCCATAGACTCCGGACAGATCCAGTCCTTAAAGCTCCCGCCCTTCTTAGCCGATGCTTTCAGATCAAATGGGAAACAGGGCGGATCCCCTGCCTTAAAGAAATCGCGGAAAATCTGCAGCCGCTCCCCTGCGTCCAGTTCCTCTGCGATGGAAGACAGCTTCGCCAGATGCGTAACGATATCTGTCCCTACCCGGGCAAAATACGTCCTTGCCTCGTCGATATTCTTTTTATGGATGCTGACGGTAAGGTATCGCTCCTGAAAAATGCTGTTGTTCGTCCCACTGACCTTTGAGCGGAGCATCTCATTATATTCTTCCCGGTACTTGTCCAGCCTGTCTCCCTTCATCGGTATAAGGAGCGACTGTTCAAATTCCTCTTTGTTGATCCTGCGGTTATTCAAGGTGATTTTTACTGACGAGCCGGAATCCAGTGCATTCAGAAGCTCTGAGTAATCCAGAAACATCTCCATCTTGTCATCCTTACCTGCGATATAATAATTGATATCTGAAAACCGGAATGATTTGGAAAATTTATTCCCCACCTGAAAAACCCCGTCCTGCCAGATTCTCCGGATAGGAACCGCCTGCTGGACAGACTTTGGCGCTTTAAACTTTTCCCGGTCCATTTTCATTGCCTGATTCAGTGTCTTAATCATTGATAACCCTCCCTCTTTTTCTTCTCTTATTCTTTCTGTCTGCCGTCCGTCTCTGCTTCTTCTCTGCCTTTGCCTCCTGCCTCTTTCTGGCCGCGCTCCCATCCTTACCTGTCTTTTCCCCGGAAAGAATCGTTTCCTCCATACAGGAGTAGTACAAGTCCTCCGGCTGATAAAGAAGTCTTTTGGGATACAAAAGCTCCGACTTTATAAACGCCCATAGAAACTGTTCGGCCGTCATGCCATGATATTTGAAGAACCCGCAAACCGCAAACGGAGCCGCTCCTGCCATGCAGAGCCATCCTGTAACTTCATCCCCTGCGAAATCTTTTAGTCCGAAATAAATCCCCGCCGCTGCAAATACAGCAAGCAGGGAGCAGAAAAACTGCCGGAAGTTCAGCCCAAAAAACATGGACTCCTGATAGTCCCTGATTTCCTTGTTCATTTTTATTTCCATCTGTTATCTCCTTTTCCATACATCCATCAATTACCTCATTTACTCCTATAGTCCCATGATTTCCTTTACAATCCTGTCGGATGCTTTTACCGCGCCGACCAGTACCAGCAGGTGAAAGACCAGCTCTCCCACATAGTTCCACACAATCGTTACTGCGGACAGGCTCTGATCCCCGATGGCCGGCGGGCTTGCTGCAAACACCGAGAAGATGATACACGCCAGCGCGATGACCGCACCCTCCATACATACTCCGGTATAAGACCGGATGAAGTTCTTCCCTACCGACTGTGTCGGTTCCCCGGCGAAGGATGAGAGCGGGATGGGCGCAATCGCCGTATACATATAAAGTTTAAACATCCGCCCATAAACAGTAAGGATCATAATAAAGGATAATATTGTGATCAGCAGGCTTCCAAGCAGCGTCACGATCCATAAAGGAATGGATTCCAGCATCCCTACGGATTCTATCTTCTCCACGATTTCCGCCGGCAGCTCCGCCACGCCCTGCATCGTCCCGGCGCGCGCCATAATCGAGGATACAATCCCCTGGACAATAGAGAACACTGCTGTCAGAAGCTCCTGCCCCTGCATCACTGCTCCCTGTGCCAGTGCAAAACGGATAAATGCTTTTACTACATGCTCCGGCTTTTTCATGTCCGCATAGCTTGCACAGGTCCTCACAATCCCCACCGCAAAGAACAGCACCAGCAGGCCGTACCCGATTGCTTTCAGGGTATCGTTGATCCCTGTCATTACCTGCCAGATCGTACCGCCCTTAAACGTTTCCGGATTCTGTGTCAGCAGCGTCCAGATTTCTGCCAGCTTCTCGTTCCACGTTCCCAGTGCAGAATTTAAATTCTGGACAATCCAGTTATCACTTTCCAACTAACTTCACCTCTCTCCATAATGGCTGCAAAACAAAAGTGCGGGCCGCATTCCTGATCAGGCTCTGCAGCCCTGGCTTTTCCACAGCTTTTTTCTTTTTTCGTTTTCCTGCGAAAATATTAACCGATAATCAAATCCAAAATTTCCTTGGTAAATGTGATAATGATTCCCCCGGCCAGCGTCAAAAACCCATTTGCCCTCTGGCTGGGGTCATGGCTTTTTAAAGACAATCCCACCTGCACAATCCCGAATCCAAGCAGAATCAGGCCAATCGCGCGGATCAGTGAAAAGATAAAAGTCGAAAGGTTATTTACAACTGATAACGGATCTCCCGCCGCATATACGGTATGCGTTCCTGCACAAAGCATAACGACTGTTACTGCATATAATAAAAAGGTCTTTTTCTGTCTGGCATTCATCCGGATCGGCGCTGTTTTCTTCTGCTTCTGTTCTATATATTTCTTCCTATAGCTATAAAATTTCATCTGGCATTCCTCCAATCAAAAAGACTCCCCGGTGATTTCTTCACCAGAGAGCAGTTCATAATCTTCATATCGGGTTTCATCAAATACCGGCGCATCGTGTGCCAGCGACGCCTCCGCATAGTCGTAAGTCCCGGCTCCCCCATCCTCTGTAGCCTTGATATTCGGATGCGTCAGCAGGTTATATTTCTTATCTTTCCGGATGCGGATACGTCCCTAAATTATCTGGTCGGCATGATCTACAGCCAGTTATTCCAGACGTTATATTACAGCAGAATAACGCCACCTAGTATAATAATGGTGTAGTCAAGAATGACTACTGGTTAATAGTTACAAAGTCCAATCTAATAAATCTATATAGATATAACAGAAGGAGGAGTTCCCCCTCCATCAGAAGTTA
>CATJPU010000097.1 GCA_949742505.1 uncultured Lachnospiraceae bacterium
CGGCGTAAATTTACTGTAGGAATTATAGTGGCAGAAACTGCCAGATGTGTATCAGATATATCAGTTCAACGTCTTTTTATACTATACTTCCTTTGCTTTCTCCTTGCAAGTCCTTTGCTTTTATAATCCCCAGATATGCGCATTAAACCATGCATACTTTTTCACTTCTGTACTGACACTGCGGCTTATGCTCTCTATATATTTCCCAAGCTTATTATGACGCTGCCTCTCCCATCTCAGCATACTCTCGCAGCTCAGCGCTTCATTTTCTGCACCGGCTGCTACAGAATGCTCCCGCCCTTGCCCTCTGACCAGTTCCAGCATATCCCCGCCGTTCCAATAATAGGCTCGTAAATGCGCCATTTTATCTACCCCTGTCCGGCTCCATCCCATCGGGCGGGAACTCATACGCGTGGACAGGACGTGACTCACATGTCCTTCTGCGCTGCATCCCTTTACTGTCTTTCGGTTCTCTAAACGGATTTTTGCCGCTGTCCAGTTCGAAAGGATGTAGGAGGCGCTCTCATCAATCCGCTTTTCTGTGGATTCTATTTCTGCACAGGCTTTCAGTCGCTCAACGACCTCCTGGAAATCCGCCTTGGTTCCGCTTTTGACCGCATCACGAAGCTCTTTTCCGGCATCATCCACGCTGTCTTTCATGTGCCCTGTCATTTTCAGCAGATACTTTTGCAGATGGAATTCATCCAATACGTTGGTAATCCCCGCAATCCTCTTTTTCCCACTCTGGATCCAGCTCCCTCCATCTGCATTCAGATAAATCTTCTTCACTTTTTCCAGATCATAATGGCTGTCCAGATATGCATACACCTCGTCCCACAGCTTTGCATTATCTGCTCCGTCATAGACTCCGCTGAAATAACGGGGATTGACCAGCTTATTCCTTTTACTTCTTGGGGCTTCCGGCTCAATCCCCTCATACACATACACCAGCTTCGCCAGAACACAGTTATTCTTCCTGTGGTTCTCCCCAATCTCCAGATCCCCCTTCTTCTCTTTGAACTGCAGGGATACATGATCTTCATCTGCGTCAATATACAGATACTCAACTGCCTTTTTCTCTGGCTTCGTTTCCTTCTGCTGCGGGAATGTCAGTTTATGCAGTTTATTTTTGACGGTCTGTTTGCTCACCTGGTCTGTCAGGCTTGTTTCTTCCCCTGCTTTCCGGTATGAGGTCTGAACCGCCTCCTCCAGCAGTTTCGCTTCCGCGTCTTCTGTCAGCCGTTCATGGCTTTCTATCCCCAGGATCCGGTCCAGCAGATAAGCGCTTTCTCTGGTCTGTTTATTCCGGAACAAGGTCTTTTCAAAACAAACGGTCCCAAGACATGTTGTCAGCTTTTTCTCATCGGTTCTTACCACTTCCCAGGACTGTTTCCTTTTCGCACTGTCACGAAGCATCTGGTTGCAGTCTTCTAAGGTCTCTTTTATGAGATCCAGTCCCAGAGCAATTACCTCATCGCGGATTCCATAAACAAAGGATGCCATATCCTTAGGGTCTTTCATGAAACTTTCAATTATCTTTTCTAATTTTTTAATGCCAGACTCTTCA
>CATJPU010000098.1 GCA_949742505.1 uncultured Lachnospiraceae bacterium
TAAGAATCTTTCACAAATGCGACAGAATTACGAGAGACGTTTAAAATTTTAGAGATCTCTCTGGCGCTTAGATCCTTGTGGAGAAGTTCGAGGATCTGTCTTACTTTCGTTTTCTTAAACATAGAAAACCTCCTTTAAAATGTATTTGAAAAGTATAGGTACTTTTCATAAACACATCTTAAAAGAGGAATCTTATATTAAGCAATATATTTAGCTGACCACAATATATAGTGGTGGCTCTCAAGCTTTAAATTGGTGGTTCCCAAGCATTAGAATAATCAGCATAGCTTCCTGCGGGGTTTTTGTTATTATTTTTTGTTTGTGTTGACTGAGAGTTTGCTGTATAATCTGATTAGAGTGTTTGGGGCAGCCAGTTTATGTCAGGGATGAGGTGTGATCTGGCACGTATTTTAGCTGTGTTTTGGGAGAAAGAGGTCGAATTGTGAGAAAACTATTCAACGTGAGTGGAGGCTATTTTACCATGAACCGCGCGCGTCAGTATGGAAAAACTACGATGTGAAAGGAGCTGAGGATTATGCTGATATGGAATTCAGAAATCTACTGGTCGGGAAGCGATATGAAGGAATTTAATCTGCAGCGGGAGAAATTGGAGCAAAACCAGATTCCATATAAATATAAGGTAAGAAACCGCCTGGGACAGTGGGGAGGAGACCGGGGCACAATCCGCGGAAATACGGGAAGCGTCGGCATTCCGGCAGACGAAATGTATGTATACGAAATTACTATTGACAGGAAGGATATGGAGAGGGCAGGAAAGCTGGAAGGATAATACTGTTGCTTAAATCGCTGCAGACGGAAGGTTTTGCATGGAACACAATAATGTTGAAAAGCCTGATATGGTAAACAGCGTGCGGCAAAGAACGGATGAGGAGATGATAAAATGAATGATAGAAGCGTGTTATCCTGCATCGATTGCGGGGTAGTGAATTGTAATAAAATGGATAAGGAATTTCCGGAATTCTGTCTGACTACGGGAACTGTGACAGAAGAGGATTTGGCTTATGTGCGGGAAAAATATGCGGAGAAAGAGAACCAGAAAAGCATGGTATCGGCTGCCTGTGTCGAGTATGAAGGGTACTGCCGGCTTACCAGAGTAGAGGAGATTATGGATTATGCGAAGCGGATGGGGGCTAGAAAGCTTGGAATTGCCACCTGCGTAGGGCTGATTCGGGAGGCCAGGATGCTGGCAAAGATTTTCCGGGCTCATGGTTTTGAAGTATACGGGGCTACCTGTAAGGTGGGGGGTATCCCCAAACATGAGGTAGGAATCCCAGTGAAGTGTGAAGAATTGGGGCGTAATACCTGTAATCCAATTCTACAGGCGAAGCTTCTCAATGATGCGCATACGGATTTGAATGTGGTTGTAGGCTTGTGCGTGGGGCATGACAGTCTGTTCTACAAATATTCTGAGGCTCTGGTAACGACAGCGGTAACCAAAGACCGGGTGCTGGGACATAATCCGGCGGCGGCTCTCTATACAGCGGAAGGATACTATAGGAAGAAATTATTTAGCGAGGATTATAATGATTGATTTGGATACTTTAAACGCGCCCCAGCGGGAGGCGGTGCAGCATACAGAAGGGCCGCTTCTGGTTCTTGCGGGAGCAGGTTCGGGAAAAACAAGAGTTTTGACGCATAGGATTGCATATCTGATTGAGGAGAAGGGTGTGAATCCATGGAATATTCTTGCAATTACATTTACCAATAAAGCGGCGGGAGAAATGAGAGAGAGGGTAGACGGCATTGTCGGGTACGGATCGGAAAGTATCTGGGTCAGTACCTTTCATTCTGCCTGTGTGCGGATTTTAAGAAGGCACATTGATTTGCTGGGGTATGATACGAATTTTACGATTTACGATACGGATGATCAGAAAACCTTAATGAAGGATATCTGTAAACTTCTGAATGTGGACACGAAGATTTACAAAGAGAGAAATCTCATGTACATGATTTCTTCCGCAAAGAATGAGATGGTTACGCCAGAAGAGTTCCGGCTTCGCGCGGAGGGGGATTTTGGACGCCAGAAAATTGCTTCGGTATATGAGGAATATGAGAAGCAGATGCGGGCCAATAACGCGCTGGATTTTGACGATTTGCTGCTGAAGACCGTACAGCTTTTCCAGACCCAGACAGAGGTACTGGAGTATTATCAGGAACGTTTTCGATACATTATGGTGGACGAGTATCAGGATACCAATACGGTGCAGTTCCAGTTTGTGAGCATACTTGCGAGAAAACATCGCAATTTGTGTGTGGTAGGCGACGACGACCAATCTATTTACAAATTCCGGGGAGCGAATATCCGAAATATCCTGGATTTCGAGCAGGTATTTGAGGATGCGAAGGTGATTAAACTGGAGCAGAATTACCGTTCTACCAGCAATATTTTAAATGCGGCAAATGCGGTAATCCGCAATAACCGGGGCAGAAAGGATAAGACGCTTTGGACCGACAACGGAGCCGGGGAGAAGCTGCATATGCGCCAGTTTGATTCCGGCTATGACGAAGCGGAATATATTGTGGGCGATATTAAAAAGAAGGTAAATGCAGGAGATGCTAACTGTCATGACTTTGCAGTCCTCTACCGGACTAACGCTCAGTCCCGGGTATTTGAGGAGAAATTTGTGACGGCAAATATCCCTTACCGGATTGTAGGCGGGATTAATTTCTATGCCAGAAGGGAAATTAAAGACGTTCTGGCCTATTTGAAAACGATTGACAATGCAAGGGACGATATTGCGGTGAGGAGAATTGTCAATGTTCCGAAGCGGGGAATCGGACTTACCAGCATCAACCGGGTGCAGGAATATGCGCAGGAGAGAGAGCTGGGATTTTATGAAGCGTTGCTTGGAGTGGAGCACATACCGAAGATTGGACGGGGCGTTGCAAGAATGGAGTCTTTTGTAGCGTTGATTGAGCATTTTAAAGCGGATGCAAAGCGGATTAGTATCTCGGAGCTGATGGATGAAATACTGGAAGAGACCGGCTACATAAAAGAACTGCAGGGCGAAGGAGAAATCGAAGCAGAAACCCGTCTGGAAAATATTGACGAGCTGAAGAATAAAATCGTTGCCTATGAGGAATCTTGCGCAGAACTGGGTGAACCTATTACGCTTGGCGGTTTCTTGAAGGAAGTGGCGCTGGTAGCGGACATTGACAATCTGAATGAAGAAAGCGACTATGTCATGCTTATGACGCTGCACAGCGCGAAAGGCCTGGAATTTCCCTATGTATATCTGGCAGGTCTGGAGGATGGGATCTTTCCTAGCTATCTCAGTATCACTTCTGACGATAAGGATGAGATTGAGGAGGAGCGGAGGCTCTGTTATGTGGGAATCACCAGGGCGAAGAGGGAACTGACGCTTACCAGCGCAAGGCGCCGGATGGTGCGGGGCGAGATGCAGTATAACAGAACGTCCCGGTTTCTAAAGGAGATACCGGAAGAATATCTGTCAGACGGAGAGATATTCAAAGGAGAAACATTAAAAAAAGAAAAAACTGAGCAGGAATATCGAAACTCATACCAGCAGGCGAAACAAAGCTTCCACAGTAAGGCATTTCAGGTAAAGACGGTGCAGCAGTTTAAAGTTCCGGGAGGAAGCGGCCCGGGATATGACGTAGGAGACCGGGTGCATCATATCAAATTCGGAGACGGACTGGTAACAGGAATCACCGAGGGCGGCCGGGATTATGAGGTAACAGTGGAATTTGATACGGCAGGCCGTAAGAAAATGTTCGCGGCATTTGCGAAACTGAAAAAAATTGACGGGTAATTTATCAATTTTTCATTAAAATAATTGTAGTAATCTTTATAGGTTAGTGTTATAATAAAACCAATAAATTTGTTATTAGACAAGCGCAGGAGAAAGGAGCGGGAGTATGAACATCAATAGGAACAAGATTGAAGAAGTACTGGCAGCATCTAAGCTGAATGA
>CATJPU010000099.1 GCA_949742505.1 uncultured Lachnospiraceae bacterium
AAGAGCTTATGCAGTCCGTCTGGAATAGCATTTTTCAGGAATACCGGAGATATTATGAGATATTTGATGGAAAAGCGGATAGAGAGGATTTGTATTATGTTCAGTTCTACCAGACATTGCGGGATGGTTTGGATAAGAAACTTGGCAGAACGGATCTGGCGTTTTCCATTCAGTACCTGCTGACGGCTGTCTGGCGTTTTTATGGGAAAGAGGCGGTTCTTCTCATTGATGAATATGACCAGCCTGTGCAAAATAGCTTTGAGAATGGCTGCAGGGAAGAGATGGGAGATTTCTTTACGGTGATGTATGGAGCTGCTTTAAAGGGAAATGAGTATGTCAGCCAGGCGCTTTTGACAGGAGTCCAGAGAGTGGCGAAAGAAAGTATTTTTTCAAAACTGAATAATCTGCAGGTATATTCGGTTGTCTGCAGGGATTATGTAGAGTATTTCGGAATGACAGCGGATGAGACCGAGTCTGTGTTGGAACATTATGGGCTTGGGCTTACAGAGAAAGTAAAGCAAAAATATGACGGATATCAGTTTGGCGGAATTGATATCTATAATCCCTGGTCTGTTTTAAATTATGCTAAGAATAGAAAATTAGGCGATTACTGGGTTAATACGTCTACGAATTATCTGGTTAAGAAGTCGCTTGGCAGTGCGGGGGATCATTTTAGAAAAGATTTTGATACTCTGATTGAAGAAGGGGTAACAACAGCAGGGGTGAATCTGGAAACCTCTTTTATGGAAGTTCAGGATACACAGAGCTTATGGGGACTTTTGGTAAATTCCGGTTATGTGACGGTAATAGATGATTATGATAATACGCTCATGAGGATGCGTATACCGAATGACGAGGTGAGGTCTGAGCTGCAGAAAATTGTGGCGGAGCAGGCGCATGTATCTGACGACAGTCTGCGGGGAATGTTCCGTTATCTGCAGGATGGCGATATTGAGCATTTTATGTCTGTTTACAAGGAGATTGTGATATCCTGTACGAGTTATTTTGATGCGAAAGAAAATGCGTATCACATGTTGTTTCTTGGTATGTGTATCAGTCTGCGCGGATTATATAAAGTGACAAGTAATCTGGAAACGGGATTTGGGAGAAGCAATATCGTATTAGAGGCATTGAATCAGGGAACGTGTCATATCGTAATTGAATTTAAACAGGGGAAGGATATTAGGAAACTTAAAGGTAAAGCTCTCGGACAGATTATGGACAATCATTATTATGCGGGACTTAGCGGACGGGTGTTATGCATTGGCATTGCTCATAATAAAAAAGAGTGTGACATGGCCTGGGAATATATACAGGTGTAACAAAAGAAAGAGATGTATCAGAGAATAACACCTTGTGAAACGGCCGCATGGCCATAATGGGATGCCCGAAGGGTATACTTTTTCGGGCGGAAATCAAAAGGATTTACGCCGGAGAATCTAAAGAGGTATGACAATGTCTAAGAAGAAAAAAGCAAGTAAGAAGTCGGCAAATCAAAAAATTATTCAGAATACTAAAAATAAGAGGACCGAGGTATCCAAAAACGCCGCTGCGGCGTATATGCCTGCAGCCGCGCCTGACCCGCGCATATTACAGGGTTTTCTGCTGATTGCCCCGTTCCTGTGGGGAGGATTCTACGAAGCAGTTTCCTGTGTATTTACGATATTTCTTGCCGGATATCTTCTGTATTCTGTGAGAAGAACCGGCGGACTGACGCTTCGGGTTAATTTAACATTGATTTCTGTTCTGGTGCTGACGCTGATGTATGGAGTCAGCGCAGTCTGGGCGGTGGATCATGGGATGGCTGTATTTGGATTTGTAAAATTCCTTCCGCTGCCGTTGTTTGCGCTGGTTTTGATGCAGGAGAAGGCGGAAGAGAGAGTGAAGCTTCTGGATATGGTTCCGGTATCCGGATGTCTGATGACCGTACTTTCCTTTGCGCTTAGCTGGATACCGGCGCTGGAGAAGTATTTTCTGGTAAATGGAAGGCTTGCGGGATTTTTCCAGTATCCAAATGCATTTGCGTTATTCCTGATTGCGGGCGTTGTGATACTGGCGGGGAAGGATACCTGGAGCAAGGTGCAGATTCCCGGGTGTGTGATTTTATTATTCGGGGTTGCCCTGACAGGGAGTCGTACCGCATTTGCGGTTCTGCTGATTGTTATGCTGGGAATGGTTATTTTTCATAAAAATCGCAGGATTCGGGGGGCGCTGCTTCTGCTGTTGGCTGTGATGGTGGCGGTAACGGCTCTGTATGCAGTATTGACTGGCAATGTGTCGAATGTAGGGAGGTATCTGACGTCTTCCCTCCATGCCAGTACATTTCTGGGGCGTCTGCTTTACTTTAAGGATGCTTTGCCGGTGATTATTAGGCATCCTTTTGGTTTGGGCTACATGGGATACTATTATCTGCAGGGGTCATTTCAGACAGGCGTTTATTCGGTTATGAATATTCATAATGAGTTTCTGCAGGTTCTTCTGGATGTGGGTTGGGTTCCGGCTCTGCTAACTGCGGCGGCGGTTGTAAAGAGTTTTATGAAGAAAGAAACGGGGCTGACAGGCCGTATGCTGCTGTTTGCCATATGTGCGCACAGCATGTTTGATTTTGATTTGCAGTTTATTGTTATCGGGTTCGTGCTTCTGCTGGCGATGGATTTGGAAACCGGACGGGTATGGAGGAGCGGCGGGAAGATATGGGTTCAGATAGCTGCCGGGATTCTTATCATTGTGAACTGCTGGCTTGGGATTGCATCCGGCCTGTACCGAACGGGGAATCTTAAGGCGGCTTCCGCTGTGTATCCCGGATGTACAGGCGCATGGCTCGGGATGCTGTCTCAGGCGGAAGATACGGAAGAGATGGAAGAGCTGGCGGATAAGATATTGTTCTGGAATCAGTCTGTGTCGCTGGCGTATAGTGCAAAGGCCAGGCTGGCATATGCGGAAGGCGATTTTGAGGCGATGATTGAATACAAGCGGAAGGCCATTGCGCTGGCGAGATATGAACTGGAGGAATATCTGGATTATTTTGATATGCTGTACACTGGTATCCGGCTCTATGCGGAGGCAGGAGATGAAAACAGCGCGCTTTATTGCCGTCAGAAGTTGTTAGAAATACCGGATATGCTTGAGGAAGTGCTGGAAGGGACGGATAAGCTGGCCTTCCGGATTCATGACAAGCCGGAGCTGGAATTGCCGGAAGAATATAAAGAAGTATTAGAATCCTTAGAAAGCCGATAAGCCGCCAGCCCGCAGAGCATGAATAACCGCAGAGCTGCGGGAAATCAGAACCTGAGAACAATCCAGAGGAGTGATGTGTATGGGAAGGTATTTAAATAATATCAATCCTTTTGAAGCGTATAAAGATATTGCGGGTACCCGTTTTTTTGTAGACAAGTCTTCCATGATTGAGAAGATTATCTCGGATGTCCGAATTGACGGACAGAGGTACTTCTGCATAACCAGGCCCCGCCGGTTTGGTAAGAGTGTCATGGCTAATATGATGGCGGCCTTTTTTGGCAGGGCGTCGGATGCAAGTGAACTTTTTGCCGGTCTTCAGATTGCAGAGAGCGGGTATTTCTATGATTATCTAAATCATTTCCATGTGATATATATTGATTTCAGCAGGCTGCCGAGAGATTGTAAGAGCTATGAGCAATATATTCAACGGATTCAGAATGGGATGAATCAGGATTTGATGGAAGTCTATGGCGAACTGAGACTCGATGCAGATGGAGCTGTCTGGGATAATCTTCAGGAGGTGTTTGAGCATCAAAGGGAAAAATTTATATTCGTAATGGACGAATGGGATGCTATTTTTCATAAGGATTTTATTACGGAGGCGGATAAGAAATCATTTCTTGAATTTCTGCGGGATTTGCTGAAAGGGCAGGCTTATGTGGAATTTGCATATATGACGGGTATTTTGCCAATCGCAAAGTATTCCAGCGGTTCTGAGATAAATATGTTCAAAGAGTATGATATGGCGACGAAAGAAAAATACAGTGAATACTTCGGATTTTTAGATGCGGAAGTTGACCGGTTATTTGAGATATATCAGAGGACGGCCGGGCGTCCAAAGATTACGAGGGAATGCCTTGCAGAATGGTATGATGGGTACCATACGGCGTCTGGCGTCAGACTGTACAATCCCCGTTCTGTCGTAGGGGCGCTGACGGACAATCAGATTAGTAATTACTGGACAAGTTCCGGCCCGTATGACGAGATCTTTTATTATGTCCGCAATAATATAGAGGACGTCAGGGATGATCTGGCGTTGATGGTGTCGGGAGAACGAATAGAAATCAAACTGCAGGGATATGCGGCTACTTCTTCACAATTGAATACAAAGAATCAGATATTTTCAGCAATGGTTGTGTATGGTCTGTTGACTTACGAGGACGGAGCGGTTTTTATTCCAAACAGAGAATTAATGGAGCAATTTAATGAGCTGCTGCTATCGAATGAAAGCCTGGGTTATATCCATAATCTGGCGAAGGAATCGGAAAAAATGCTGAAGGCTACGCTTGCGGGCGATACAGATACGATGTCGTCAATTTTAAAATTTGCACATGATACGGAATCGCCCATATTTTCTTACAATAGTGAGATTGAACTGTCAGCGGTGGTCAATCTGGTATATCTGGCTGCCAGGGATAAGTACCGTGTAGAGCGTGAGGATAAAGCGGGAGAAGGATATGTGGATTTTATTTTCTATCCGGAACGTAAAGAAGCAGACGCACTGATTTTGGAGTTGAAAATAGACAGTACGCCGGAGAATGCAGTCCGGCAGATTAAAGATAAGAGATATGCGCTTCGGTTTGAAGGAAAGCTGGGGGAACCGTCTAAGTATACAGGAAGAGTATTGGCGGTTGGCATCAGCTATGACAGGCAGACAAAGAAGCATTGCTGTAAAGTGGAAAGATTACGCTGATTAACCATAATGATAGAAAAGGAGTTATTAACTATGATGAAAGTTAGAAAAGAGACGTTCTGTGCATTGATTTTATGTATGGTGTGCAGCTTAGCGTTACTGAATGGCTGTGGCTCTAAGGGGGAATCGTCCGAAGATAAAACGGCTGAAAAGGGCGAGGCTAACGTTGAGAATCTGGGAGAATTTGAGATGCTGGATACCGGGGGCAATGCCTATACACAGGAAATATTTGCAGAGTGCGACCTGACTATGGTAAATGTATTTACGACCTGGTGCGGACCTTGTATCAAAGAAATACCGGAGCTGGAGAAACTGAATCAGGAAATGGTGGACAAGGATGTGCAAGTGATTGGAATTGTTCTGGACGCTGTTGACAGTTCTGGAAATATAGATGAGGAAGCTGTGGAGAATGCGAAGCTTCTGGCAGAGAAGACCGGAGCGGCATATCCGTTTCTGATACCGGATAGTGGTTTGATGAACGGACGGCTTTCGGGAATTGATGCGATTCCGGAGACATTTTTTGTAGATACAGAGGGGAATATTGTAGGTGAGACTTATGTGGGGGCGCATTCCTTTGATGACTGGAAGGGGATTGTGGAGAAAGAGCTGGAAGGAGTGAAGAAATGAGCCGCGTATTCAGGTCCCGCCGGATTGGAATTTTGCTTATGGCAGCCGGGCTTATCCTGATGGGGTTCGGGATTCACCGGGGAGAGATGGCAGTCGTTTTCGGAAAAGCTGTGAATATCTGTATGGAGTGTATTGGAATTGGATAAGAACAAAAGTATCAATCAGTCTGCAAATAAAAATGAAAGCCAGAGTGAGAATCAAAGCAGATATATCGGTGTCAATGAATGGAAACGTCATGGGTTTCAGGCGCTTTGGGCGCTTGTTACGAACAGTTATCTGCTGGGATTTATCCAGGGGAAGATCTATAAGGGGAGACTTAAGAATCTATGCGTTCCCGGGCTGAACTGCTACTCCTGTCCGGGAGCTGTGGGAGCCTGTCCCATTGGCGCAATACAGGCGGTAGTTGGCAGCTGGAACTTCAAAATTGCTTTCTATGCGGCTGGGTTTCTGGTGTTTATCGGCGCGCTGATGGGAAGATTTGTCTGTGGATTCTTATGCCCTTTTGGATTGATTCAGGATTTGCTTCATAAGATTCCATTTCCAAAGAAGCTTCAGACCTTCCGGGGAGATAAGGCGCTCCGCAAACTGAAATATATGATTTTGGCGGTATTTGTTATTCTGCTTCCCATGTTTGTAGTAGATATTCTTGGACAGGGCGCGCCTTATTTCTGTAAGTTCATCTGTCCTGCGGGGACATTGGAGGGCGGACTGCCTCTGGTGCTGCTGAACAAATCTATGCGGGGAGCTATCGGGTGGCTGTACGCCTGGAAAAATGCCGTTCTGCTGGCGACAATTTTTCTGTCGATATTGATTTACCGGCCTTTCTGCAAATACATATGTCCGCTGGGGGCCGTTTATTCGGTATTCAATCCTATATCGGTATTCCGTTATCGGGTAGATAAGGAATCATGCGTGGACTGCGGAGTCTGCGCGAAGGTGTGTAAGATGCAGGTGAATCCGGTAGAACATGCAAATCATCCGGAATGTATTCGGTGCGGAGCTTGTAAGAAAGCCTGTCCGGTAAATGCGATTCGCTGAAAAAGAAATAAAAAAGGATGCTTCGCTTTGTATGCGGCATCCTTTTATCTATGTAAAGGGAATTGTTTTTAGTCGAAGTCCGGTAATCATACTTACTCCCCTGTAGAGCACAACTACCGTCTTCATTTGATAAATCTACTATATCAAACAATTATGAATGGAATGTGTCAGTGTGTTAAAAACTTTGTAAAATGTCTTAAGAAATTCTGAAGTTACTTTTTATAAAAGCTTATATCCATTTGTCGGAGGAAGATTTGGTAATAAGAAAATTTTATGCGTGTATAAGAAATCAGATGAAACAATGATATTGACAATTTATTGCGCCAGTGATAGATTCTCTCGTGGAGTGAATTTTACAAAAGAGTAATCTACAGAGAATGTGAGGGAATTTACGGATGAATGGGGCATGGAAAAGCTACGGATGTATATTTATTGCGGGGTGTCTGTGGGGGACGAACGGGCTGTTTGTGAAGCTGATGCAGGGGGCGGGTTCATCTTCGGCGTATACAGGATTTGTCAGGATTGTGCTTAGTTTTTTGATTCTTACGGTAATTACCTTGATTAAAGAGGGACCGAAAGCTTTTAAAATTGGCCGGAATACACTGATATCCTGTGCTTTGCTGGGGCTGGTGTGTCAGGCGCTTTACAATTATGTATACAGCTCGGCGATTAATTCACTGGGGGTTTCTTTTGCCTGTGTGATGACGTATATGTCGCCGGCATTTGCCAGTGTGATTTCTTATTTTCTGTTTCGTGAAAGATTCGGGTCAAATAAATATCTGGCAATGATATTAAATCTGATTGGATGCGCGCTGACCGTTACCGGGGGAAGTTTAAACGGCGTATCCTTAGCGGCGTCGGGGCTGTTATTTGGGCTCGCTTCTGCGGCCTGTTATTCTCTGGTGGGAATATTCGGACGGATTGCGTCCGGGGAAGCGTCCGCCTATGTTGTGGCAACCTATAATTTTCTATTTGGGGCAATTTTTCTGGGGCTGTTCGGTCGTCCCTGGACGACGGTAGATAACCCGCTGGATGCGGGCGTATTGTTCTATGGTTTTATCTACGCGTTGATTCCTACCGGGATATGTTATATCATTTACTTCAGCGGAGTCAGCAGAATCAAAGAAAGCAGCAAGGTTCCTGTGGTGGCGTCGGTGGAGAATGTAATTGCAGTCGTAATTGGCGTACTGGTATTTGGAGAGAAAGTTGGAATCGTGAATATGGCTGGAATTCTATTGGTACTGGGCTCAATTGTGGTGATGAATATGGAATTGCCTGCAGGCGGAAGCCGGAGGATGAGACTAAAAATTCGTCCTGACGCTCATGGGCATGCAACAGTATAAATGAAAAATGCGGTGGAATCTATCAGTATGGGAGGGAAGCAGGGATGAGAATCGTTCGCGGTATAGAATTTTATACAGGTAGCAGGGAGGAAATGCTGCCTGATTTTACTGCAGAGTTTCCCTATATAGCTACCTGTGCAGAGTTGGATAAATACGAGGGGCGTTTTGTGCCATGGCACTGGCACCAGGCTATAGAGCTATTTTTTATGGAGACCGGAGGACTGGAATACCATACGCCAAAGGGAAAGTATTCATTTTCAGAAGGGACCGGAGGAATGGTAAATTCCAATATCCTGCATATGACAAAACCGGAGGGCGTAAGGATTGTGCAGAAACTTCATATTTTTGATGTGTCGCTTATTGCGGGAGAGCGGGGAAGCCGGATAGATAAGAAATATATTCTGCCGGTTGTGACGGCGCCGCAAATAGAAGTTATTTCGTTTGGCCCGGGCAATCCCCGGCATGAGAAGATTTTATCTCTGATTCGGGATGCTTTTCGATTCTCAGAGCAGGAATTTGGATATGAAATCAGGCTGCGGGAGGCTTTAACGGAAATATGGCTTTCTATTTTTAAAGATTCGTATTCTGTGCTGCAGGATAAGAAAGAGTATGACAGGGCGGATGATAAGATTAAGCTGATGATGATTTATATTCACGAGCATTACGCAGAGAAACTATCCGTTTCGGAGCTTGCTGCCGCTGCGTTCTTAAGTGAGAGGGAGTGTTTTCGGGTATTTCGCGACTGTTTGCATATTACGCCCGCAGAGTATTTGAAAAACTATCGTTTGCAGATGGCCTGCCGTATGCTGGCAAAGGGGAGGGAGTCAGTTACTTCAATCGGTCAGGCATGCGGTCTGGGCAGCAGCAGTTATTTTGGCAAGGTATTTCGGGAATATATGGGCTGCACGCCTCTGGAGTATCGCCGTAAATGGCAGAATAATGATAGAAACCGGCAGGTATAAGATAGTTTATTAACAGGGAAAGCCTTATACTTATATCCATAGAGAAGCCGGCGTAATGTATATATTTTTTCATACGGGGAGCATGATGTTGAGCCGTCATGCTCTTCACCTCAATATAGAGAGGAGAAGACAGTTATGAGATGCGAAGAAATGGATTATATTCCACCTGCAGATGCGGAAACATTAGAGAGGATTGCACGTGCAAGAGACTTGACAAGAGAATATTATTTTTCTGATTACCGGGACGGGGAGAAGAGAAGGGAAATACTGAGTGAACTGTTAGGAGGTATAGGAGAAAATGTGGCGATTGATACGCCGTTTTATTGTGATTATGGAAGTAATATCTTTATTGGAAATGATGTAATCATTAATATAAACTGTACGTTTGTAGACAACCGACCCATTTATATTGGAAATCAGGTGTTGATAGCTTCAAATGTGCAGGTTTATACCGCCACACATCCAGTATTGCCGCAGGAGCGTTATGTTTCAGGCTGGAAAGATAAGAAGACGGATTATTATAGAACCTATGCAAGCCCGGTTGAAATTAAGGATAACGTATGGATAGGGGGAGGCAGCATTATTCTACCGGGGGTTACTATTGGAGAAAATAGCGTAATCGGGGCTGGAAGCGTTGTAAACCGTTCGATTCCGGCTAATTGTGTAGTGGTGGGAAATCCATGTAAGGTAATACGGTGCTTTGAAAATGAAGAAAGATAATGTAACAATAATTATGAAGATTGTGCTGGTGTACAATCTTTTTTTATGTGTTGCCGGGAGTTTTGTGAGAATTTTTTGACATATTATCTGTTTTTCTGACAAACAGGAAAAATTGTTCATAAAAGTTTAAGATTTTCATTTCCCTATATTGACACTTGCCGGCTGACATGATAATATAGCCTTAAACAAATTGGTAGTATTGTATAAATGTCAAGGTATTTTATATTCTTTTTTGTGCTATTTGTAATATATTTTCGCCGGCGTATCATGAAACCGAGTAGAAAGAATTTGACAGACAATTCGGTTAATTGTATAAGATATTTTATTGATAGGAATGACAGATGTTTGTATTTTGATATATACAATGCGTTTAAAAGGAGGAAAAGTATGAAAAAATTTATTGCGCTCTCCCTGAGTATGG
>CATJPU010000100.1 GCA_949742505.1 uncultured Lachnospiraceae bacterium
ATCCTTGAATACAGACTCAAAACCGTCTCTTCTTGCCATCATAACCTGGTCGCCTGCTGTTCCCTGGATTTCAAGAATCTTTCCGGATGCCTTATCTGCGCCGCCAAGTTCTTCTAACAGACACTCGCCTACCATACGTCCCATCTCTTCGTTGTCACGCACGATTGCCGCGGTAAATCCACCTGCTGCCAGACGGTCAACAGTTACAACTGGAATCCCTGCCTCTTCGCATGCTGCAAATGCAGTAGCGCAGCCTTCAGAGTTAACCGGATTTACAATCAGACACTGAATCCCGCTCTGAATCATATCGTTGATGTCGTTGGTCTGCTTGGTAACGTCTTCATTTGCGTCTGCAAAGCTAAGATCGATTCCGAGTTCATCCGCATACGCCTGAGCTGTGTCAGCCATTGTGGTGTAGAACGGAGATGCCATTGTTGCCTGTGAGAAACCAATCTTATAAGTCTCGCCGTCTCCCGCGTCGCCTGCGTCTTCTGTCTCGCCTGCATCTTCTGTCTGAGCGTCATCCGCCGGCTCATCGCTTCCGCCGGAACATCCCATCAGCATTGTTCCAATCAATGCTGCGCACATCAACATACTTACTACTTTTCTTTTCATACTTTTTCCTCCTTTAAAGATGATAATTTATTTCTGCAAGGCTTCTTGGCCCATTGCATTCTGTGACTAATCTTTCTTAATAGAAACCGCTTTGTTCAGCAGCAGAGCAATAATGATAATCGCGCCTTTTGCAATCTGCTGATAGAATGAAGAAATACCAACCAGATTGAATATATTGGTAATAATCTGCAGCAGTACAACGCCTCCGAATGTACCGACCACATTACTGATACCGCCTGCAAGGCTGGCGCCTCCGATAACGGACGCCGCAATCGCGTCAAGCTCATATCCGTTACATGCTGTCGGCTGTCCTGTGGAAAGGTAGGATGCCGTCAGCACTCCTGCAAATCCCGCAAGAGCGGCGCACATCACATAAGCGATAGTGTAATTGCGCATGACCTTGATACCGGAAAGTCCCGCGGCCTCCTTATTGCCGCCGATTGCATAAAGGCTTCTTCCATATGTGGTATACTTCATCATCAAAAAGATTAACGCGGTAAGGCCAATCCAGATTAATCCGGCAATCGGAATCGTATTCGCAACCTTTCCTCCTCCAATTACATGGAAACTCTCACTCAGTCCAAATATCGGCGAACCCTTCGTAACCAGCAGAGACGCTCCTCTGGCAATCTGCAGCATAGCCATGGTAGTAATAAAGTCCGGCAGACCGCATTTTGCAATCAGAACTCCCGTCACAAGGCCCATCACACCGCCCAGGGTAATACCTGCAACTATAGCTACGAAAATATTATTTCCGTTTCCTACCATAATGGAAGTAATCATTCCGGAAAATGCCGCGACGCCTCCCACTGACAAATCAATACCGCCAAGGGTGATTACAATCGTCATACCGATTGCGATAATTCCCGGAATCGCACATTGCTGCATCATGTTCAGCATGTTATTCAGTTTCAAAAAGTTCGGTGACAAAACTGACGAGATGACGATAAATACCAGCAGCAGCACCAACAAGTTATATTTCTTTAAAAACTCTCCAGCGTTAAATTTCTTCATTTACTCATTCCTCCCTGTAAGCGATGCCTGCAAAATCTTGTCTGACTCGAAGCTTCCCTTCTGTGCAGTCATAATCTGCTTGCCATCATACATAACCATAATGTTGTCACACACCGTCAGCAGTTCGTCTAACTCTGAGGAAATTACAATAACGCTCTTTCCTTCTTCCTTTGCCAGACGCGTGATAATTTTATATATTTCGCTTTTTACCATAACGTCGATTCCCTGGGTGGGTTCATCAATAATCAGGATATCGCTGTCCTGAGCCAGCCACTTGGCAAAGATAACCTTCTGCTGGTTACCGCCGGAAAGACTTCCCACCAGAGTCTTAATGGACGGGGTCTTAATATTCAGGCTGTCCTTATAGTCGTTGCATCTTTCGTCAATCTTCTTATAATCAATGACCTTACCCTTCAGGAATTTCTTAAGCGCCACCATGGTAATGTTCTCCCACACAGGAAGGAGAAGCACCAGGCCCTGGGTCTTGCGGGACTCCGGCATCATTCCGATCTTATTCTTAATTGCTTCCGCAGGACTCCTAAATCTCACCTGCCGCCCGTTCAGAAGAATCTTCCCGTCTGTATACGGATCTACGCCAAAGATAGAGCGAATCGTTTCCGTTCTTCCGGCTCCTACCAAGCCGTACATTCCAAGGATTTCACCTTTATGTAACTTCAGACTGATGTCCTTCACCTTGGAATTACTCATGTGTTCCAGTTCCAGTACCACTTCATCCGTCAGATGGGCTTTCTCTTTGGACAGCTCCCGCTTCTCAACCTTCGCGCCGGTCATGTACTCCACCAGCATGTCCTCATCCAGCTCCGAAGTGGGCTTGCATACCACGAATTTGCCGTCCCGCATCACCGTAACCCGGTGTCCCACGATAAACAGCTCTTCCAGGTGGTGCGAAATAAAGATAATGGATACCCCATGGGCATTTAAATCTTCAATTACTTTCTTCAAAATCTCAAATTCATTCTTAGAAAGTGTGGATGAAGGTTCATCCATAACAATCAGCTTCGCGTCAGACGCAAGGGCTTTCATAATCTCTGTAAGCTGCCTGTGACCGATGTTCAAATCGGACGTCTTCGCCCTGACGTCAATGTCAATGTTCAGCTTGTCCGCTAGCGCCTGCGTATCTGCGTACACCTTTTTCCAGTCTACCGTTCCAAGGGGCGTCTTCGGATATGCGTTTACAAAGACATTCTCCCCGACTGTCAGCTCGTCAAACAGAGACAGCTCCTGATAAATAATCGAGATTCCTTTGTTCTTCCTCTCCAGTGTTCCATGGGGTTTTAATACTTCCCCATCAAAGATAATCTCTCCTTCATCCTCTACATACGCACCCGAAAGCACCTTCATAAGCGTTGACTTACCTGCTCCGTTTGCGCCGATCAGACAGTGAACTTCCCCGCGCCTTACTGAGAAATCCACGTTGTCAAGAGCCTTTACGCCAGGAAAAGCCTTTGTAATTCCTCTCATTTCAAGAATATTATCTGTTTCCTGCAAGTCATTTCCTCCTTTTATTCCTCACTCATCGCTGCTGTTCAATCCGAAATTCCTCTCGCAGCAGCTCCCATCCTTTTAATCCTTCATCATTTCTTTCAGATTCTCATACAGCCTCTTATAGGTATCATACGGTTTCTGATAAAGAGCATGCTTCTCCATATCAGGCTTGTAGGATGTCTTAACCTTCACCATCGCATCCGCCGCCTCGTAAACGGTATTATAATAACCGCCTCCCACCGCCGCCAGAATACAGCACCCCATCGTTCCGGCCTGCAGCGTTTCGTTAATCACAAGCTCCTTGCCTGTAATATCTGACATAATCTGCATCCACACTTTATCCTGCGTCACTCCTCCGCAGGCAACGATGGTATCCACGTCATATCCCTGTTCAATCTGATTATCCACAATATTCCTCGTGCCAAAAGATATGGATTCAATCAGCGCCCGGTAAATATGCTCCCAGGTATGCTTGATATTCAGTCCGAAAATCACGCCCTTGGCGTCCGCATCCTTATAAGGAGTCCGGTTACCCTGGAAGAAATCAAGAACCGTAACGCCTTCCGCTCCCGGCTGTATCTCCTCCGCCGCCCGCATCAGCAGTTCATACGGATTCCCTTCTACGCCGTTTATATGGAAATTTTCCCGGAACCAGTTCACCAGCCCGGAAGCGGTAATCTGTCCTCCCTCCAGCAGCCATTTGCCGTCAATCACCGCGCTGTCATAGGGTCCCCATATACCCTGAATGGAAGACGGCTCCTCGTCCACAAGGCTTAAATGCACAAAACTGGTTCCCATAATAATACCCATCTGGCGCTTTCCAATCACATTCATGCCAAACATCGCCATGTGGGCGTCAATTCCTCCCTGAATTACCTTCATGTCCGGATTCAGGCCGAATCTTTCTGCAAGCTCGGGCCGGATTACGCCGATGCAATCACCCACATTCCGGACATCCGTCAGCATCTTATCTTCATATTCCGGCAGTCCGATTGCTTCAAAATAATCTCTTACAAACCCGCCTTTTGCTTTCACGTAATTCCATTTGCACGCGGCATTGCAGATAGAGCTTACCCACTGGCCGCACAGCTTGTAATTAATCCAGTCAAGCTGTTCCACAATCCGGTAACAGGACTGATAAATTTCCGGTTCATGGTTCTTAATCCACAGAATCTTCGGTACAATCCACTCAAACGAAACCGCGCCGCCGCAATATTTCAAAACTTCATGACCGGTCTGGTTAATGGCTTCCGCTTCTTTCTTCGCCCGGGCGTCCATCCACATAATCGCCGGCATCATCGGTTCTCCGTCTTCTTTTACTGCAAATGCAGTAGATGAAGTCGCGCATACACAGCAGGATACAATATTCTTACGCTCTTCCTCAGTAAGCTCTCTGGCGCATCTGTCCATCGCTTTGCAAATACTGTCCCACCAGTGCATTGGAGACTGTTCTACCCAGCCTTTTCTCGGATACTGCGTATCCCACTTTTCTTCATGGCTGGCTTTCAGCTGGCCCTCCGGCGTCGCGATGCTAATCCTGATTCCCTGCGTGCCGGTATCCACTCCCATAAACAACTTTTCCATGCTTTTTCCTCTCCGCATTTTTGTAACATATGTTACAGTTATAATCATTTGTTAACTCTATTGTATATAATTTACACATTTTTGTCAATATATATCGATAATTATCAGATATTTTGTTTATATTCCACAAAATCCAAGCATTTTTGGCCTTTGCAAGGGAATTGATTTAGTAAATTTAACAACTGACAAATTATTAACATGACACTGTTAAAATATACGCAGATTTCTCCGTCAACGACAGAGACACGATTGTTAAATACGGCCTGGAAAAGTACTGGAAAAAACGGCGGTCTGGACTATATCCAAACCGCCGCTATATGATTTCATTTGAAGTGAACGCCGCGCTTTTATATGTTATGTCAAATACAAAACGCAGCGTAAAGGGGAACGATCTTTTTTCCATTCTCATAACCAAAGTTTTTTGTAGAAAGTTTGATGGCATAATCAGGCTTATAGGTTTCGATATAAACCTTTAAGCTTTTAGCCCTTGTGTTATCTGCCGATTTTACCTCAATGGGTATCAGCTTTCCGTCGCGCTGAATCCTTTTTAGCAAGAAGCAGCCCTAAGTCTGATACGTAAATCTTGAATGCATCAATATCGCGGTAATTCTCAAGGGGTTTTTTCACCTGCTCCACTTTATAAATCTGCGACACAATACCCGACAGACAGAGCCATTCAATGGCATTTTCAAATTCGGAGGCCCGCCCTTTTTAATCAGCTTATATTGAAAGCGGGTATTCTTTTTAGAGAGCTGAACAGTGATGTTGTCATAGACAAGACGCGTGCCGGAGGCAGCGGCATATTAGAAACAAAGCTTTCTTCGATCTGTTCCACAAGAGTATCCTCTCCCATCGCAAGCATAAATTCCTCCATATCCATTGGATATAGGGTTTTCATATCTACCTTGCCCACCGGAAAGGAGAATTTTGTTCTGTTTGCCGCTACGCCCAGCAGACTGCCCGCTACAATGATATGGTAATCCGGAGCATCCTCGCAAAAGTATTTGAGAGCCGTCTGCTGTCTTTCCAGGATTCCAGAAAATTCATAATCTTTCTATACATGCGTCCGCCCTCCTGATTCCAGTATAATGGATATTCGTGTAAATATAAACAATATTTGCCATCATTATAACATCTATTTACATGATTTTTCTGAAATAATCGCAAAATATTGCACGAAACGGCTTGCGAATCATTTCAGCCGCTCCAGTACAAAGCCTGCCGTCTCTTCGTCTATCACCAGCACATTGATAATCTCCGCGCGAATCGCCGCGCAGATGCACTCTACCCTGCTTTGTCCGCATGCAACGCCGATACGGGCTTTTTTCTTGCGAATCACGTCTAACGGAACCGCCATGGTTCTCCCGTCCAGCTCCGGATCACAGATATTTCCGTCAGAATCAATCACATGGGTACAGATATCCCCCACCGCTCCTTTCCGGGTAAGGACGGCAATCTCCTTTTCGTTCAGATATCCCGCCCGGTAAACGGCGCTCTGCAGCCCAAATGCTCCCAGCGCCAGCAGCGCAATATTGGAGTTATAACCATAGGTCATCACTCTGTTTATATCATAATCGCTTAAAAACGCCTCCTTTAACCGGCTGCTGCTGACTACCGCCGGGCAGGTCAGCACATAGGGTTTCGCTTCCCAGGCCCTGGCAAAATTCCTGGCAATCTCAAAGCAGTAAATGTTATGCTCCAGATTACTGATACCTCCGCACAACTGCGCGGCAATCATATCCGGATATTTCTGTCCCTGCCCCAGCAGGCCTGTGACTGTATGAATCGTATTGCCCCAGGAAAATCCAATCACATCTCCATTTTGTACAATCTCCTCCAGATAATCCACCGCTTTCCTGCCCACGCTGTGCATGTGCGAAGATTTCTGGGTAACCGGCGCAACAATCACCTTCTCAAGATTCGTCTTGCCGCGCAGCTTCCGCTCCAAATCCGACTCGCCCTTTAAGGGATCGATAATCCGAAACTGTACAATCCCCATCTCTTTTGCTTCCGTCAGAAGCCTTGATACATAGGGTCTGGACAGACCAATGCTCTTCGCGATGGCCTCCTGCCCCATATCCTCCTCGTAATACAGCTGCGCAACCTTTACAAGAAGCGCCGTCTTCCTCTCATCCAACGGCCTTCCCTCTAATATTGGACTCATAATTTCCCCCTGCTCATTCTTTTATACTAATATCTAACGCTAAATTTCTTCTCATCCTCCTTCACCGGAATCTCTTCACTGTCCACCCATTCCACCCGGATAAACCGGTCCGTATTCAGCCGGACCATCAGCTTGTCCACTAGCATTTCGCGTCCCTGGACTTCCATCAGCACGCTTCCGTCCCACTCATTCTTCACCCAGCCGGTAAGCCCTAAGGATTCCGCCGCAAATCTCGCGGTATAACGAAAGCCTACGCCCTGCACCCTTCCATGGAACACGACTCTTCTTCGTATATCTGCCATAAATCCTCCTGCCTTTCATACTACATCTCTTGTCCGGCATTCTGCCTTCACTACTCTGTGACATACAACCTTTCGGCTGCCCGGCACAGCTTTGCACAATTGACCGGAAATGCCATAAGCAAAATATACTGCACATAACTTTAGCCTCTTAATATCGGTTATGCACATCTTCCGCAAAGCACATCATGTCCTTGACCTCAATTACTGTTCTGTCATCCAGAACAGCCTTGCCGCTCATCCGGCCAAATACCTGATGCTGGTCCGTCTCTATCAGTACCGCCGCCGTCTTCGCCGCTCTGTCAAGAACCGGTACAAAATCCATCTCAAATCTGCCGTCGCTTGAGGAAAAGGTCCATGGTTTCATATAATCCCCTTCTGGAATATGAAAGGTTACGTCATCCAGCTTATGACATCTGCCGTCATAGAACAGCATATTTTCCGTCGCCGCCGAAGTATCGCCGAATCCGTAACCGATATTAAATCCAAAGGGCCTGCCGTTCACCACCGTATTCCCGGAACCCCAGTACCAACGATTGTCATAAGTCCACACGCCCCTGCCCCAGTCCAGTGTACCGAAATCCGTCTCCTTGTGAAAGCGGTAAACCTTCCCGTCAAATTCCATCTTCCCGCTTGCCGACATACAGTTAATCTTCTGATTATAATAAAACGCGGTCTTTTTCTCCTTCCAGGGCGTCGCGATTACCATGGTATCCATCTCCGGCTGTTCCAGCGTAATATCACAGCGGAAGGTCTTGCCCTGCCAGAACTTATCAAACCTGCAGCGAATCCGCCGTTTTCCTTCTTCCACCGTATACTCCATGTGAAGCCGCTTGTCCCGGTATACGGTATCGCCCCGGGCAGAGGTGGACGGAAGGTCGAATTTCCCCATGGGAAATGCATTCAGTATCGTCTCCGTATGCTCCCAGCCCTCTTTAAAATTCAGCAGAGACACCGACTGCAGCCCGATATATCCGTCGTCAGAAATGGTAAACGCCCCTGCAAAATCCTCGTTTAACACCAGATAATAATCCCATTCTTTAATGCGGAATTTCGGCGCTCTTATCTGCCTGCGGTCATACTTTTGAACCAGCTGTTTCGACCAGCCGGGTTCCCGCAGTGAACCATCCTCTTTTAATAACGGCTGCTTTGTAACAACTTCATGATTCCTCATACCATACTTCGCCTCCCTTTTATTCCATGCGCGCGCATCCCTGGCGGACTTTGCTTTATTACTATTCATCCTTCACGTCGCCAAGCTGAATATGCCGGTCAATGATTTCCTTCATCTTCTCCCAAACCTGCGGGGAGGTCTCCTCTATCTTCTCATTTCGCTTATAAATCTGAGACTTTTTCACACCATGCTCTCTCCAGCTTAAGCCTCCGCTCTCGTGATTTAAAAGCAGCGGCTGAAAATTGTCCAGAAGATGCGCATACTTCGCATCCGCGCTTTCGTAGCGCTCAAATTCTTCCCACAACTCCCGGAAATACATCCCCTGATCCTCCGGCAGAATCCCGAATATCCGCTCCGCAGCCGCCTCCTCTCTGACACGTTTCGTCTCCGCTCCCTTCGCGTCATAAGCATACGTATCTCCCGCGTCAATCTCCACCAAATCGTGAATCAGCACCATAAGAATCACTTTCAGCACATCGACCTCCTGCGCGGCATACTCCTTCAATAGAAATGCCGCAACCGCCAGATGCCAGGAGTGCTCTGCGTCATTCTCCTTCCGATTACCGTCCGCAAGCCAGGTCTGACGGAAAATATTCTTCACCTTATCAATTTCCATCAAAAACTCAAGCTGCCTGCTCATTCTCTCCATTTATAACACCTTCTTCCCTTCGGTATAGTAAAATTGTACTCTTTCCCCTCCTTTCCCGCAAGTCTTTTTGTCAAATATGACAGTATTTTAAGATTTCATCCAGCCCGCAAGCGCCACGCTCGCCGCAAGTCCCGCCGCTGTGGCAAGCAAAGCCCCCGTCAAAGTATATCTGCTCTTCCTTACCTTCGCCGTCATAAAATACACGCTTATGGTATAAAAAATGGTCTCCGTACAAGCCATACTGATTGACGCAATCAGCCCGATTTCTGAATCTGTTCCAAACTCCTTGTATAAATCCAAAAGAAGTCCCGTCGCGGCAGAAGAAGAAAACATCTTCACCACCGACAACGGAACCAGCTCTCCCGGAAATCCTATGTAGCCGGATACCTTCCCTGCCATTTCCGATAATAGTTCCAGAAAACCGGAAGCACGCAGAATCCCTACCGCCACCATCAGCGCAATCATGGTAGGCATAATCTTAATCACCGTATGAAAACCGCTGTTAGCTCCCTGAATAAACGTGTCGTACACATCTACCTTTCTTAGAACTCCATAACACACAATCCCAAAAATCACCATCGGAATCATCATATCCGACAAAAACAAAAACCACTGCATCCCTGATTTCCCTTATCTGTTTTCCATCCTCCTTATTATTATATGATTCTGTCCGGCAGCTATTCCCCCTCTTTGAAAAACGCCGCATATCACGGCCTGGCGCTTCATCCGGTTAGAATGCGTCCCCAAACTGCTTTCTGCAAGATGTCGTACTGGTACGACGCTTTTCGGGCTCGCCCGACGCTTAATCGTTATCTTTCTCTATCCACTTGACTGCTGCATCTCGAGCCTGCACCTTCGCCAAATTCAGCTCCCGTACTGAAATATTTTTATACCGTTCCTTGATGTCATAAAAATAATTTCTAACTTCCTGCTCTTCCGTCATATTCCACCCGAATCTGCATGCAGGACCGAACTCCTCTTCTCCGCTGCTCTTATCATCCTCCGCAATCTTATCTACATCCATCTTCGCAATAACCGGAGCCGCATCATCAGACAATCCGTACAGGATATACTGAACGTCCCACACGCTGACCGTTTCCCAGCGACGGAGATTATATTCTGCTATCAGTCTGTCCGGTCTGGCAAAGGAAAGCAGAATATAACCGCATCCCACTACCAGCGCAATATGCCGGAACAACGGGAAATTCTTCCGGTAAATGCTTACCGTTACGCCTCCCATAATCAGCGCCAGAATCGTAAGAAACCACAATACCAGTATCCGTAATAAGGTAAGTTGATAAGTCTGTACATACAGCATCATCCGATAAACGGCGGATGCAATCATGATAAACGTGCAGCCGCAGATAACCGTTAAAATTCCACGAAGCAGCTTATTTTCCTGAAACAACGCCATGCATACCAATACCAGCATAAAGTTCAGTATCCCTACAAAGAGCAGTTCAAAAAAGCCCTGCCTTGCATACAACGAATACGTCACTCCTTCGGGAAGACTGCCCAGTTTCAGAAACAGGTAAAATACCTGTATTCCCGCATACAAAGCATACACTGCTCCGAGAACCATGGTAAATGTAATCGCAGTCAGAACGTTATAATTCTTCCTCTTCTCTTCTTTCTCTTCAAACCGCCTGCTGCAAAGAGCGCAGAAAAAAGCGTAGCTGGCAACAAACCCTGTCAGAATCATGAGAAAAATTACAAACGCCGGGCCAAACTCAATTTCGAAAATCAAATCTTCAAAAATCCCCGCAAACACCATATCCGAGTGCAAAAGCATTGGAAAAATCACCAGAAGAAGACCCGCCGCAATCAAAATTCCCAGTCCTACCGCCGCCGTTTTCTTTTCTCCGGCGGCGTTTCCCTTCGCTTCCGCTAAATACGCAAACCCATGAGAAAACGGACGGAACACATGCCCGATTGACGCAAAGCAGATAATTGTCATATTCTTTAGGAACGTTGGGAATTTCCATTTGTCATCTTCATAAAACTGGTGCATCATCCCGGTAAGGAACAATAATAAAAAGCCAACCATATTGAAAAATATCAAAAACCCGGAACAAGTAAACGTGGTGCTAATCCCTAAGAGCGTCATCCCGGCCGCATACACCCAGGTCCCCTTCTTCACTTGAACTCCAACCTTCTTAAGCAGAAGATAAGCGATTCCCATGGTGCCCCATACCAGAACCGGCCAGGTGATTCCGTTAGGATTCTGATACCGGCAGAATGCAAATAAAACTCCATACAGCAGACACATTCCGGCAATATATCCATAATTCTTTCGCATCTTTCCCAAAAGCGGAGGTTCTTCCTGACGCGGTACTTCCCCTGCTTTCTGCCAGATGTCCCCTGCAATTTGTAAGTCTTCCGATGTTCCCGCGGTTTCAGTCTGATTTGCCGCGGCGCCCGCCATAAAATCCTTACCTGTCGCATGTTTCATATCCATTCAAGTTCTCCCCTTTCTTCCTGAACCGCTATTCTTTTCACTTCAACTCATATTCACCTGCCGCCTGTCAGTGCTGCAAACACACTCTGTTTCTCTTTTTACTCATCCGGCACATATTCCAGAATATCCCCTGGCTGACAGTTCAGCGCCTTACACAGAGCGTCCAGCGTTGTAAATCTCACCGCCTTCGCCTTGTTATTTTTCAAAATAGACAAATTCGCCATCGTGATATCAATTTCTTTTGCAAGCTCTGTCACACTTATCTTCTTCTTTGCCATTACCACATCCAGATTCACTACAATCGCCATCACTTTCCCCCCTTATATGGTCAAGTCCGTTTCTTCCTTGTACCGGATTGCCTCCGCAAACACATTGGCAAGCACCTGGCTGAACAGAGCCGCAATAAAAAACACAAGGACAACCACTGCGGTGGCAGGCGTTGGAACAAGAATTATTTTAATAATAAACGCCGCCGCAATCACAAGGCTTAAACTGGCCATCATCTGCAGGCTCCTCACGTTATCCGGTACAAAGCACGCCCCGTCAATAACCGTCTTCATCATCCTGCGAAGCTGCGTCACAATCATAAGGCCGCATACGCCGGATACCGCAAAGACAACTAACATAGAAATAAAATTATCCGATAATGCTTTTGAATAATATCTTCCCGCCAGCTTTAACGTAAGCGGCAGCGTCGCCAAAATAACGATACCGCAGTAAAACATCAAATCCAAAATAACCTTGGTGAATTTATTCATTTTTTCCTGTTTCATTCTTACACTCCTTTTCCCTTTGCTTATCACTGCAGTTTCTGCTTTTCATATTTTTCTTTTTCGCTTCTCATCGTTTCTCATGCTTCCGGGCTGCTATCCGGCCCGTTTTATATATTCTTCTATTACACTATATCATTTTACAAATTGAATTTCAATATAAATTTACTGTTTTTCAATAAATATATGTTGTTTTTCATAAAGAACGTATCCGAGTAAACGATACTTTGGATAAATAGCAAGTTGCCCGCAGGTGCAAAAGAAAATCCATGCAGACCAGCAATATCAATGCCCCTGCCAGGACCTCCGCCAGAATAACCCTCCGCCAAAGGCCAAACATCTTCTGCCAGACAAAAAACTCCTGATGAACGGCAAGACTTTGTATCTGCTCTGCCTTATCC
>CATJPU010000101.1 GCA_949742505.1 uncultured Lachnospiraceae bacterium
GCTTACCGGCGACGGCGGCGGGAATAGTGAAGTAGACTGGACGCTGCAGTTTCAGGCGCTGGCGGAAGGCTCTACTCAGATTACCATTTCATCTGTATCAGCCAAATCTTCCGACGGCGGAGATGTATCTGTAACACAGGGAAATTCTACCGTAACAATCGGTCCCGGAGATCCGTCTTTGATTACACAGACAGACCAGCCTGCAGCCGTCAGCGGCGGCGGGGGGAATATTGAGATAGACGGTCAGACTTATAGCGTATCGACAGAGATACCGGAGATTCTGATTCCGGAAGGGTTTGTAAAGGCTGATATGACGTATGGCGGGCAGGTGTATGCGGCTACCAGACAGGAGAACGGAAGTGTTTATGCAGTCTATCTGGCCAATGCGGAAGGAGAAGAGGATTTCTTTCTCTATGATCCGGAGGCAGAAGCATTCTCCAAATTTGAACAGATCAGTGTGTCTGAGAGCCGGTATATCATATTGCTGAATGAAGATAAAAGCGCGGAACTGCCGGATTATCTTCAAAAGACGTCTATGTCGGTGAATGGAAAAGAATTTCCCGCCTGGCAGAATATTGACGCCAGTTCTTATTATGTGTTATACGCTTTGAACGCCGACGGCGAGAAGGGCTACTATCAATATGATACGGTTGACGGAACTTATCAGCGGTATACGCCGGAATCAGGGGAAAAATCAGATAATGACGATGACAAGAAGACAGGTCTTTTGAATAAACTGCGTACGCATCTGGATAAGGTGATTCTGGTTATCTGGGGAATCTTTCTGGTGATGCTGATTATCATAATTATTCTTGCTGTTAAGCTGCGTCACCGTAATTTAGAGCTGGATGATCTCTATGATGAGTATGGAATTGATCTGGAGGATGAAGAAGGAGACGAGGATTATTCGGATAAGCAGTCTAAGAAAAAGGCAGAAAAGGACGAGAAGAAGAAAAAGAAGAAGTCCGAAGATGATTTCTATGATTTTGAAGATGAAGATGCGTTGTATGACGATGAGGATGACTATGAGGATGAAGAACTGAATGAAGACAGTTACAAAGAATATGACGCGTCTGATCTTGAGGATGAAAAAGAGATCGAAGATTTGGATGCAATGCTGAATGCCCGGGTGCGTGTGAAAAAACCGGCGAAGCGTCCAAATGCAGCGGCGCCGAAGGAGCGGCCGAAAAAACAGATAGGCCATGCGGAGGATGACGATACATTTAAGATGGATCTGATTGATTTGGATTAGTAGTCTCGAGGGAGGATGCAGTAGTGTCCTCCCCGTTTTATAGCAGTCATATGAAAGGAGCAGCATTATGTGTGGAATTGTAGGTTATGTAGGTGAGAGTCAAGCGGCGCCGATTCTTTTAGAGGGGCTTGCGAAGCTGGAATACAGGGGGTATGATTCAGCAGGAATCGCGGTTTATAATGGCAATGAAGTACAGATGAAAAAGGCGATGGGAAGGCTGAAAGTATTAAGTGAGCTGACTCATGACGGGGAATTAATGTCGGGAACAATGGGAATCGGGCATACCCGGTGGGCGACTCACGGGGCGCCATCGGATACCAATGCGCATCCGCATTTTAACAAGGATGAAAGTATTGTGGTAGTTCACAATGGTATTATTGAAAACTATTTAAAATTAAAAAAGCGTCTGACGGAAAAAGGGTATGAATTTATATCAGAGACCGATACAGAAATTATTGCGCATCTCCTGGATTATTATTACAAGGGAGATCCTTTGGAGGCGATTACCAAGGTCATGCACCGGATGGAAGGCTCTTATGCTCTCGGTCTGATTTTTGCAGACCATCCGGATGAGTTGTATGCGGTTCGAAAGGACAGTCCTTTGATTGTAGGGCATACGAAAGACGGAAGCATCATTGCCTCTGACGTGCCGGCGGTTTTGAAATACACCAGGGACGTGGTGTTTATTCAGAATGAGGAGATTGTAAAACTCACGAAGGATAATATGGAGTTTTACAATATTGACGAGGAACCGATTGAGAAAGAGACCACGCATATTGAGTGGGATGTGAACGCTGCTGAAAAGGGTGGTTACGAGCATTTTATGCTGAAGGAGATGTATGAACAGCCAAAGGCGATTCTGGATACATTTTCTCCGCGGATTAAGGATGGGCAGATTGTAATTGAAGAGCTTGGGATGTCTGACGAGGAGATGAAGGACATTAAAAAGATTATGATTGTGGCCTGCGGTTCAGCCTATCATGTTGGCATGACGGCCAAATATGTCTATGAAGGTCTGGCAAGGATTCCAGTGGAAGTGGATCTGGCGTCAGAGTTCCGGTATCGGGACCCCATTATCGAGGAGGGAACCCTTCTTCTGATTATCAGTCAGTCCGGTGAGACGGCGGATTCTCTGGCGGCGCTTCGGGAAGCGCAGGCTAAGGGCGGCAGAGTGCTTGGTATTGTAAATGTAGTGGGAAGCTCGATTGCAAGAGAGGCGGATAATGTCATGTATACATGGGCGGGACCGGAGATTGCCGTTGCAACCACGAAGGCATATACGGCGCAGCTTATCGCACAGTATCTGCTGGCAATGAAATTTGCCTGTGTGAAGGGTCTGCTGGATGCGAAAGAACTTGCGGGAATGATTGAGGATTTGAAGAAGCTGCCGGCACAGGTAGAGATGCTTTTGAATAACAAGAACCGGATTCAGAAATTTGCCAACCGGTATCTGGCGGCAAGAGATATCTTCTTCATTGGGCGGGGGATTGACCATGCGATATCACTGGAAGGCTCTCTGAAGATGAAAGAGATTTCTTATGTGCATTCTGAAGCCTATGCAGCGGGGGAGCTGAAGCATGGAACCATTTCTCTGATAGAAGAAGGGACGCTGGTGGCGGCTGTGCTGACTCAGGAAGCTTTATATAAGAAAATGATTAGCAACATGGTGGAAGTGAAAACCAGAGGAGCGTTTGTTCTGGCTGTAACGAATGTGGATAATACAGAGGTAGAACGGGCGGCAGATTATGTAATTTATATTCCGAAGACGAACAAATATTTCACCAACTCACTGGCGATTATTCCGCTGCAGTTATTTGGTTACTATGTTGCCGTAGGAAGAGGCTGCGACGTGGATAAGCCGAGGAATCTGGCGAAGTCGGTTACAGTAGAATAGGAGGAAAAGATGAAATACGATTATTTGATTGTTGGCGCAGGTCTGTTTGGCGCCGTATTTGCACATGAGGCGGCGGACAGGGGAAAGAAATGCCTGGTGATTGACAGGCGCGGTCACATTGGCGGCAATATTTATACCGAAGAAATAGAAGGAATCCAGGTGCATAAATATGGGGCGCATATTTTTCATACTTCCAATAAAAAAATATGGGACTATGTGAATCAGTTCGCGGAGTTTAATCATTATATCAATTCTCCGATTGCGGTATATAAGGATGAATTGTATAATCTGCCGTTTAACATGAATACGTTTAGTAAGATGTGGAATATCCGGACTCCTGAGGAGGCGAAGGAGATTATTGCAAGCCAGATTGCAGAACTTGATATCAAAGAGCCGGCAAATCTTGAGGAACAGGCCCTGTCGCTGGCCGGCAGGGACGTCTATGAGAAACTGGTGAAGGGATATACGGAGAAACAATGGGGACGCGACTGTAAGGAACTCCCGGCATTTATCATCCGAAGGCTGCCCTTACGGTTCACCTATGATAATAATTATTTTAATGACAGGTATCAGGGAATTCCAATCGGAGGATATACGGCGATTGTAGAGAAGCTCTTGGAGGGAATTGAAGTCCGTACAGGTGTAGATTTCTTAAAGGAAAGAGCAGAGTACGAAGCTCTGGCGGATCAGATTATCTATACCGGAATGATTGACGAATACTATGATTACCGGCTGGGTGCTTTGGAATACCGGAGCGTACGGTTTGAGACAGAGGCGCTTGACTGTGATAACTATCAGGGAAATGCAGTGGTCAATTATACGGCAAGAGAGATTCCCTATACCCGGATTATTGAGCATAAGCATTTTGAATTTGGCAAACAGGAAAAAACAGTAATTTCCAGAGAATATTCTTCTGAGTGGAAAGTGGGGGATGAACCATACTATCCGGTAAATGATCAGAAGAACGGCGAGCTGTATGAGAAATATCAGGAGCTTGCGGCGGCTGAGGGAAATGTGATATTCGGAGGCCGTCTGGGAGCGTATAAGTATTATGATATGGATAAGGTGATTGAGGCGGCGCTGGAATTGGTTTTCAAGATTTTTTGACGGTTTTATCACAGTTTCAACACAAATTTCTATTAGACTACTGGCATAGAAATGAACAGGGTATTCGGAAGCGATCCTTGAGCTTCCGGTATAGAAAGGAGTTTTGAACATGGAAAATCAATATAATTATTATAATTCAGGAGAAAATGACAGCAATAACATCTTTGACGAACAGCCGGGGGGCTTTTACAAACAGAGCAGTGCGGGTGAAAAGCCGCCGAAGAAAAGAAAAAAGCTTCCTAAAGTAGCAGCGGTTGCAGGGTCTGCGGTACTGTTTGGAGCGGTTGCCAGTATGACGTTTCTTGCTACCAATCAAGTTGCAGAGAAACTTTTGGGAGATTCAGGCGGACAGAATGCAATTGAAGAGCAGGAGGGGATTCCGGATTCCTCCAGTATTAAGCTGAAGCAGTATTCCAGCACGGTATCGTCGGATGTGTCAGAGATTGTTCAGAAGAATATGCCTTCTATGGTATCAATCACCAATATGAGTGTACAGGAGGTTCAGAGTTTTTTCGGAGGAGTCCAGCAGAGGGAGAGTACAAGCGGAGGAACAGGAATCATCGTTGGTCAGAATGATACGGAACTTCTGGTTGTGACCAATAACCATGTAGTAGAAGGAGCGCAGACGCTGACAGTATCTTTTGTGGACGACGAGTCGGTAGAAGGCAGTTTAAAGGGTACCGATCCCTCTAAGGATTTGGCGGTGGTTGCAATTCCCATTGATAGTATTAAGAGTTCTACAATGGAAGCAATTCAGACGATTACCCTGGGAGATTCAACCGGCCTTCAGGTCGGCGAGCCGGTGATTGCCATCGGAAATGCTCTTGGCTATGGACAGTCCGTTACCAAAGGGATTGTGTCGGCGCTGAACCGGGATTTGGAGATGGAAGGATTTGACAGTAAGCTGATTCAGACAGACGCGGCTATTAATCCTGGAAACAGCGGAGGAGCCCTGCTGAATGCCAACGGAGAATTGATTGGAATTAATACTGTTAAAGTAAATGCAAACGCAGTAGAAGGCATGGGATATGCAATTCCGATTTCTGATGCAAATGAAGTGATTCAGACGCTGATGAATCGTACCACGAGGACAAAAGTTCCCGAAGGCGAGCAGGGGTATCTGGGAATCCAGGGTGTGGACGTCACTTCAGACAGCTCTCAGATGTATAATATGCCGACAGGAGTCTATATTGCAGAGGTCATTAAGAGAGGCGGAGCAGACAAAGCCGGTATTTCAAAAGGAAGTATTATAACAAAATTTGACGGAATTACCATTGACAGTATGGCGACCCTTCAGGAGCAGCTGAAATATTTCCGCGCGGGTGAAGAAGTGGAAGTTGTGATACAGATTCCGGCAAGCAATGGAGAATATGAGGAACAGACAGTAACCGTAACGCTTGGAGAGCGTTCGTAATAGAAGAGCCTGTGGGATATCGCAGGCAAAAAGTGAAGGATTAAGGGAGAAAAGTATGTACGCATTTGATGAGATTCAGACAGTTGACAAGGAGATAGCAGAGGCGATTCAGAGCGAAATGGACAGACAAAATTCACATATTGAGCTGATTGCCTCTGAGAACTGGGTGAGCAAGGCTGTAATGGCAGCTATGGGAAGCCCGCTGACCAATAAGTATGCGGAAGGATATCCGGGCAAGCGCTATTACGGCGGATGTCAGTGCGTGGACGTGGTTGAGAATCTGGCTATTGAAAGGGCAAAGAAGCTGTTTGGCTGTGATTATGCCAATGTACAGCCGCATTCCGGCGCACAGGCCAATCTGGCAGCCTTTTTCGCCATGTTAGAACCGGGAGACAAGGTGCTGAGTATGAATCTGGATCATGGCGGACACTTAAGTCATGGCTCGCCGGTTAATATTTCAGGTAAGTATTTCAATATTGTATCATACGGTGTAAATGACGAGGGATTTATTGATTATGATAAAGTGCGTGAAGTCGCGCTGGCGGAAAAACCGAAGATGATTCTGGCAGGCGCAAGCGCCTATGCGAGGACCATTGATTTTAAGAAGTTTCGGGAGATTGCAGACGAAGTGGGGGCATATCTGATGGTGGACATTGCGCATATTGCCGGATTGGTTGCAGCGGGTTTTCATCCAAGCCCGGTTCCCTATGCGGATGTGGTGACAACCACCACTCACAAAACCTTACGCGGTCCAAGAGGCGGTCTGATTCTCTGCAATGAGGAGGCGGCGAAGAAATTCAACTTCAACAAAGCAGTATTTCCCGGAATCCAGGGAGGTCCCTTAGAGCATGTGATTGCGGCGAAGGCAGTATCCTTTAAAGAAGCCCTGCAGCCAGAATTTAAGAGTTATCAGAAGCAGATTATTAAGAATGCGAAGGCTCTATGCAAAGCCTTGATGGAAAAAGGCGTGAACATCGTATCCGGCGGTACGGATAACCACCTGATGCTCGTGGACTTAAGAGGCAAAGACCTCACAGGAAAAGAACTTGAGAAACGTCTGGATGATGCGAATATTACCTGTAATAAAAATACAGTTCCAAATGATCCAAGATCGCCCTTCGTAACCAGCGGCGTGCGCTTGGGAACCCCGGCTGTAACCTCCAGAGGTATGGTAGAAGCAGATATGGAGAAAATAGCAGAAGCTATTGCCATGGTAGCAGAAAGCGAAGCAAATATCGAGCCGGCAAAAGCAATCGTAGCTGAACTGACAAAGAAATATCCATTAATTTAATGAATGATATGCAGGGCGCTGTTCCTCACTTCTCTGTTTGAGGAACAGCGCCCTGCTTTTTCTATACACAGGATTCAGCTTAATCCTGAATTGATCCTCTGTCGTTCGCCTCCTGTTTCATCAGCCGGAATTCATTCACATTTTATTAGGAAAATCCATACTATGTATTGTAAATGTTTTGAAAGGAGTGCATGAGTATGCCAAATTACCGCTATAACATGCCGGAATATGAGCGAAGAAATAATTGTGGAAGCCATCCTCAGACTGTTCCTCACAGGCATTATCAGCAGAGCTGCGGCGGAGCCAGGGAAACGGTTGTAACAGTGCAAAGCTCTTGTGAGCCTGTTAGAAATTCCTGTGAAGTACCCCGCAGAGAGTGCAGGGAAACAATGGAAATGTCCTGCGCAGTCAGTGACGACTATGATGCTATAGCAGGAATGCCTCTTGCGATGGCATATGTACCATGGCAAAAGTGGCGTAAAATTTATGATGCTGAGAAAGCCCTGTGTCAGGGCACGATATTTGAAGAATTAGATAAACCCTTTCGGGGAGTGGGAGGTGTCTGCTAATGGCTGATAACAGACCTTGTAGAAGAGACCTGATGAATAGAATTAATACGGCAAGCTTTGCAGTGGATGATGTTAAGCTATTCCTGGATACCCATCCATGCGATACGGAGGCTCTGGAATATTTTCATGAATTTCAGCGGATCAGGAAAGCGGCTTTGAAGGAGTATTCCAGATATTATGGGCCTCTGACGATTGATACAGCGGATGTTGATGAATGTGACAGATGGAATTGGATTAACGACCCATGGCCATGGCAGGAAGGGGGATGCTAGTATATGTGGAATTATGAAAAAAGACTGCAGTATCCGGTAAAGATTACACAGACAAATCCAAAGATGGCGCAGGTAATTATCTCGCAGTTTGGCGGACCGGATGGAGAGCTGGCAGCTTCTATGCGGTATCTGTCCCAGCGCTATACTATGCCATATAAAGAAGTTACAGGTATCCTGACAGATATCGGTACGGAAGAACTGGCGCATATGGAAATGGTGTGCGTGATTGTTCATCAACTGACTCGTGACTTAACACCGGAGGAACTGAAAGCTTCTGGATTTGATAAATATTATGTAGATCATACGCTGGCATTATGGCCCCAGGCAGCCAGCGGAGCGCCTTGGACTGCCACCTATTTCCAGTCCAAAGGCGACCCGATTACCGACCTGCATGAAGACTTGGCAGCAGAGCAGAAGGCAAGAACTACCTATGAGAACATCCTGCGTTTGATAAATGATCCGGAAGTAGCTGATCCAATCCGTTTTCTGCGGGAACGGGAAATCGTGCATTATCAGAGATTCGGTGAAAGCCTCAGAATCGTTCAGGACAGATTAGATAGCAAGAATTTCTACGCATTTAATCCGGAATTTGATATCAGAGATTCAGGAAAATGCTGTAAATAAGCCTTTACAGGCAGGGGGTAACAAAAATGGACGCTTCCTGCCTGTTTGTAACAGTTCACACGTCGCCTGTTTAGAAATATTTTTTGTATTGGTTGTATTTACCTCACTTCCCAGATATAATAAGATGGATTGGGGGAGTGTGATAATTATGAGTAATATCAGACAATTGCCACGTACGCGTCAGGATAGAGTTCGGACGAAATCCGGGGCAAAGAAGAAAAGAAGAGTGCAGTATTTTGATTACAGCCTGCTTGCAGTCATCATATTTTTGGTGTGTTTTGGACTGGTTATGCTATACAGCACCAGTTCCTATAGCGCGCTTAGGACGTATGAAGACGGGATGCATTTTTTTAAACGGCAGGCGTTTTTCTGTGTTACCGGTTTTGTCGGCGCTTATCTTGTGTCTTGCATCGACTACCATATCTTTGCATTGTATGCGAAAAAGTTGTACTGGCTGTCAATTTTTTTGATGGCGCTTGTTATGACGCCTCTGGGGAAGGAGGTAAATGGGGCAAGAAGATGGATACAGCTTCCCTTTGACCAGCAGTTCCAGCCTTCGGAGGTGGCGAAGATTGCTATTATTCTGTTTATTCCGCTTCTATTATGTAAGCTTGGCAAAGAAGCGTATACTCTGCAGGGAATTGTACATATATTGATCTGGGGAGGGTTTGCGGCGGCCTGCGTGTATATCATGACCGAGAATTTAAGTACGGCGATCATTGTAATGGGTATTTCCTGTTTTCTGGTATTTGTAGTTCATCCTAAGACAGCGCCTTTTATCGTGGTAGTTATTGCGGGTTTTATATTTCTTTTGATTGTAGTCGTAATATTGAGAGCGGCAGTTCAGAATCCGGAAATGAGCGGGAATTTCCGTCTTCGCCGTGTGTTGGTATGGCTGCAGCCGGAGCGGTATGCTTCGAACTGGGGATATCAGGTTATGCAGGGACTGTATGCAGTCGGCTCTGGAGGCTTTTTCGGAAAGGGACTTGGCAACAGCGCTCAGAAGATGATTATTCCCGAAGTGCAGAATGATATGATTCTTTCGATTATCTGTGAGGAACTGGGGGTGTTTGGCGCAATTATTGTACTTATTTTGTTTGGCCTGCTTTTGTACCGGCTGATGTTTATCGCACAGAATGCTCCGGATATGTATGGGGCACTGATTGCAACAGGTATTTTTGCACATATAGCCATTCAGGTTATTTTGAATGTGGCGGTTGTGATTAATCTGATTCCGACAACAGGAATTACATTGCCCTTTATCAGTTATGGCGGAACTTCGATTTGGTTTTTGATGGCGGAAATGGGGCTGGCGTTGGGAATATCCGGGAAAATCCGGTTTGAGGAATAGAATCTTATTATTTGCTCCGCGTATGCTCTTGCCAAGAGTGGGTATGATATGCTATTATTTAAGTGGTTTTAAAAACTACATGTAATAGAAGCGGATGACGCACTTTGGCATCTGCGGGAGGGTTTGGTATGAGTTATAGAATTGTTGTAGACAGTTGTGGAGAGTTATCTCAGGAGATGAAGGAATCCGGACATTATGTGACAGCGTCACTGTCGATTGATGTGGATGATTATCATATTGTTGATGATGAGACATTTGATCAGAAAACATTTTTAGAGAAGGTGGCGGCAAGTCCTAGCGGGCCAAAGTCTTCCTGCCCGTCGCCGGAGACTTACAGGGAGGCGTACAACTGCGAGGAGGAACACGTATATGCGGTTACACTGTCGGCAGAACTCAGCGGTTCCTATAATAGTGCGGTGCTTGGGAAGAATCTGTATCATGAAGAATATGGAGAGAAGGATATCTATGTATTTAACTCCCGCTCGGCATCTGTCGGCGAGACGCTGATTGCATTGAAGATTGCGGAATGTGAAGAACAAGGGATGGAATTTCAGCAGGTAGTGAAGACGGTTGAGGATTATATTGAGGGACAGAATACGTTCTTTCTTTTAGAGACGCTTGAGACGCTCCGCAAGAATGGAAGGCTGACCGGTCTGAAAGCTGTTGTTGCTACCGCTCTTAATATTAAGCCGGTTATGGGTTCCACTGCCGAAGGAACAATCTGTCAGTTAGGACAGGCAAGAGGCATGAAAAAAGCTCTTGCCAAGCTTGCAGACGAGGTGATGAAGAAGAGCGTTCGGGCGGAAGAGAAAATTCTGGCTATCAGTCACTGCAACTGTCCTGCAAGAGCGCAGGAATTAAAGCGGATGCTGTTAGAACAGATAAATCCAAAGGATATAATTGTGTTGGACACAGCAGGTATCAGCAGTATGTATGCGTCAGACGGCGGAGTAATCGTGGTGATTTAGATAGTTGTCTCCTGAATAAAAATGTGCTATGATAAGGATGTTGCCGGAAAGAACGTTTAGCGGATTCTGGCAGTAGCGCTTGATAGGGAAAAGGAGTCAGGAAATATGAGTCAGGAAAAAGTTGACAGATATAAACAGGAAAAAGCAAACCGCAGGCAGAATATGAAGAAGGAGAAGGCGAAGCAGGCATTCAGACGGTGTGCTGTGGGAGTTTTAGGTCTTGCTCTGATAGGATGGCTCGGATATTCTGCCTATAATGTATATGATTCCAGCAGGCCGAAAGAGACCGCGCAGGTTGACTATACAGCGATTACAGAGTATCAGTCAGGTTTAGCGGCGCCTGCGGAAGATTAGTACAACGATTGGAGATGCTGGACATGGCGCAGACAGCGGGTACAGGATGAAGAATGATGCGGGACAGGTGAAGATATAGAGAATCCGGAGAAAATGCTGAAAGGAATCAGCCCCAGTCTTGCCGTCATTAACGATAGGATGTTGGCGGAGGCAAAAGATCAACGGGAGTTTTTTACAGTGAAAGAGATGGATATTGTAAAACATGTCCCGATGGATGAAATTTTGTTTTTTGAGACTTCCGGCCGTACCCACAGGATTGAGCTGCATGGTTTTCAGGACAGATTTGATTTTATTGGGAGTATGAGGGAATTGGAGAAACAGCTGGGAGGGAGATTTTTAAGGGTTCATCGGGCATATCTGGTGAATGTGGAGCAGATTCGGGAGGTGGATTTGAAGCATAGAGAGTTATTAATGAAAAATGGGGAACGATGTCTGATTTCCAGAAATGTAAAAGGAGAGCTCCTTAATAAAATATTATATTGAATATACAGATTGCCGTCCGCATGGGAACATGTCGGGCGGCAATCTATTTTGAACAGTAACCTTAGACTATTGATTTCCTATTTTTCAAAAAAAGGGGTTGAAATCACCCATAATATGGTTTACAATGGTTTCAAGTGGTAGAAAGTGGAGGGAAGTGGTATAAAGTGGTTCAAAAGTGGAAGAGCCCTTTGTACATTTCATAAAAGTTGCTGGGGAGCTGCTTTTAATGAAAGAGGGTGAGTTCTATGTTGAAGGGAGAGTACAGCCATAATATCGACCCTAAAGGGAGATTAATTATTCCTGCGAAGTTTCGTGACGATTTAGGGGAGCATTTCGTCATAACAAAGGGAATGGAGAACTGTCTGTACGTATACCCGGAAGCTGAATGGAACGCATTCGAAGAGAAGCTTAACGCCCTGCCAACCACCACGGATAAGAACGCCAGAAAGTTTGCTTACTTTTTTCAGGGGTCTGCAACAGACGGCGATCTTGATAAGCAAGGAAGAACGCTGGTTCCTTCCGTCTTAAGAGATTACGCAAGGCTTGAGAAGGAAGTCGTATTTATCGGTATGGGGAAGCGTGCCGAGATTTGGGACAAGGCCAGATGGGATGCGAAGAATGCTGAAGTGGAGGCGGATATCGAAGATATTGCATCTGAGATGGAAGCCAGTGGATTCAGTATCTAGCGCTCCATCCAGTCAGAAATTGAAGTACTGGGCTGTCTGGTTCGTGCCAGTGCCAGGCAAAATTTCGACGAAGATGTGGGCGCATCGACTAGGAATTTTAACGAAGCAATGGTGTGAACCAGACAGTTCAGGGCTTCGGTTTCTGACCGGATGGAGCACTAGGGGAGCAGGATATGGAATTCAAACACAAATCAGTATTGCTTAAGGAGACAATTGACGGCTTAAACGTAAAGCCAGACGGCATCTATGTGGACGGCACACTGGGCGGTGGAGGACACAGCTATGAAGTGTGCGCCAGATTGGGTGAGAAGGGGAGTATTATAGGAATAGACCAGGAC
>CATJPU010000102.1 GCA_949742505.1 uncultured Lachnospiraceae bacterium
AATTATCGGCGGGGGGCCGGCCGGACTTGCGGCGGCAGTAGCGGCCAGAGAAGCAGGCGTAGAAGATATTCTGATTATTGAGCGTGACAATGAACTGGGGGGCATCCTGAACCAGTGCATTCATAACGGTTTTGGTTTACATACCTTTAAGGAAGAATTGACGGGGCCTGAGTACGCGGGAAGATATATTGAGAAGGTGGAGGAGCTTCAAATCCCTTATATGCTCCAAACCATCGTTGTAGATATTGCGGAGAATAAAGTGATTACCGTGATGAATAAAGAGCAGGGAATGTTCCAGATTGAGGCAAAGGCGATTGTCCTTGCCATGGGCTGCAGAGAGCGTTCCAGAGGTGCGCTTAATATTCCAGGTTACCGTCCGGCGGGCGTGTATTCGGCGGGAACGGCCCAGAGATATGTGAATATGGAAGGCAGGATGCCGGGAAAGAAGGTTGTGATTCTCGGCTCTGGCGATATCGGTCTGATTATGGCAAGGCGCATGACGCTGGAGGGAGCAGAGGTTCAGGTGGTAGCGGAGCTGATGCCCTATTCCGGCGGCTTGAAGCGGAATATCGTTCAGTGTCTGGATGATTACGATATTCCTCTGAAATTAAGTCATACAGTTGTTGACATTAAGGGAAAGAAGCGTGTGGAAGGCGTTACGCTGGCTCAGGTGGATGAAAATCGCAGACCGATTCCGGGAACGGAAGAATTTTACGAGTGTGACACGCTGCTTTTGTCCTGCGGACTGATTCCGGAGAATGAGCTTTCCTCCCAGATGGGCGTGGAGCTGAACCCGGTTACCTCCGGCCCTGTGGTAAATGAGAGCCTTGAGACGAATGTGGAGGGTGTATTTGCCTGTGGAAATGTACTTCATGTACATGATCTGGTGGATTATGTGTCCGGAGAGGCGAAGATGGCAGGAGAGAATGCGGCGGCTTACGTACAGGGAACCCTGATGCGGGCGGGGAAAGAGATTCCGCTAAAGGGAGAAAACGGAGTCCGTTATACGGTTCCATGTACGGTGGATAAAGACCGGATGGCGGAGAAACAGGTAGTTCGTTTCCGCGTGGGAAATGTTTATAGAGACAGTTTCCTCTGCGTGTATTATAATGATAAGTGTATAAGCAGAGTCAAAAAGAAAGTTATGGCGCCGGGCGAGATGGAGCAGGTAATCCTGCTTAAGTCTAAGCTGAAGGCATTTGACGGGCTGGAGAGCATTACAATTCGGATTGAGCAGGAATAGGAGGGCAAAGAGATGAAAGTGAAAGAATTAGTATGTATCGGGTGCCCTTTGGGATGTAACCTGAAGGTGGAGATTTCCGAGGAAGGTTCAATGGAGGTTACAGGAAATACTTGTCCGAGAGGCGCGGATTATGCGAAGAAGGAGCTGACAGATCCAAGACGGATTGTGACGTCGTCTGTCAGGGTAAGCGGCGGCCATCTGCCCTGCGTGTCGGTAAAGGCGGAGACCGACATACCGAAGTATAAGATTTTTGACTGTGTAAAGGCTCTGAAGAACGTGGAGCTTCAAGCGCCGGTGAAAATCGGGCAGATTGTTGCAGAGAATGTGGCCGGGACAGGCGCTGCAGTGATTGCGACAAAAGAAATTTATACCTTGTGAAACGGCCGGATGGCCATGATGGGATGCCCGGAGGGTATGCTTTGTGAGACAGCTGAATGGCCATAATGAGGTGCCCGGAGGGTATGCTGGCTGAGACAAAGATTGAAACAAGAGAGGACGGTGTGATGGATGGAACAGTATGTAATGGCGCTGGATCAGGGGACCACAAGCTCGCGGTGTATTTTATTTAACCATGCAGGAGATATCTGCGGTATGGCGCAGAAGGAATTTGAGCAGATTTATCCCCAGCCGGGCTGGGTGGAGCAGAATCCAAGGGAGATCTGGTCGTCCCAGTATTCGGTTATGGTGCAGACGCTGGCAGAAACCGGTGTTGGCGCAAAGCAGATTAGCAGTATCGGCATTACCAATCAGCGGGAGACTACAATCATCTGGAACCGGTATACAGGCGAACCGGTTTACAATGCGATTGTTTGGCAGTGCAGAAGGACTTCGGAGATGATTGACGGACTAAAGGCAGAGGGCTTCGATGGGGTTATCCGGGAAAAAACAGGACTGATTGCCGACGCATATTTCAGCGCAAGCAAGATTGCATGGATTCTTGACCATGTTGAGGGCGCAAGGGAGCAGGCTGAGAGGGGCGATTTGATATTTGGTACAGTAGATACATGGCTTATCTGGAATCTGACGGGAGGTCTGGTTCATGTGACGGATTATACGAACGCTTCCCGGACGATGCTGTTTGATATTCATAAGCTATGCTGGGATGATGAGATTCTGGCGAAATTCAATATTCCAAAGGCAATGCTCCCGGAGGTAAAGCCCTCAAGCTGTATTTACGGCTATACGGACGAGAATGTTCTGGTGGGAAATGTTCCCATTGCAGGGGCGGCTGGAGATCAGCAGGCGGCGCTGTTCGGACAGGGCTGCTTTGAGGAAGGCGAAGCGAAGAATACATACGGCACTGGATGCTTCCTGCTGATGAATACAGGAAATAAGCCGGTAAAACCCAGAAACGGACTTCTGACAACAATTGCCGCAAGCACGGAGACTCAGGTAGAGTATGCGCTGGAAGGCAGTATTTTTGTGGCTGGCGCTGCAAATCAATGGCTTCGGGACGGAATGCGAATGGTAAAGAGCGCCCCGGAAACAGAAGAATATGCGACTCGGGTAGAAGATACGGACGGCGTATATTTAGTACCCGCATTTGCAGGAATGGGAGCCCCTTATTGGAACCAGTATGCGAGGGGAACGGTGGTAGGGCTGACCCGCGGGTGCACCAAAGAGCATTTTATCCGCGCCACACTGGAGTCTATTGCTTATCAGGCGTATGATGTCATCAAGGCAATGGAGGAGGACGCGGGCGTGTCCATGCATGTTTTGAAGGTGGACGGCGGCGCAAGCGCGAACAATATGCTGATGCAGTTTCAGGCAGATGTGAACCATGCTACGGTACACAGGCCGAAATGCATCGAGACAACCGCTCTGGGCGCGGCTTATCTGGCTGGGCTTGCAACGGGCTATTGGAAGAGCAAAGAGGAAATTAAACAGAACTGGCAGCTTGGGAAGGAATTTGTTCCGGGTATGGAAGAGGAGAAGAGAAAAATGCTCTTGAAGGGCTGGAAGCGAGCGGTGCGGTGCGCGCTTGCCTGGGCGGAAGATATTATGGAAGATTAAATGGAGAATTTGGGGCTGAGACGTGGAAATGGCGTTTCAGCTTTATTAAGTGCTGGAGATATTAGAATAATATTTAATAGTTGATACAAGAAAAGAGATGCTGCCTAAGACAGCCTCTTTTCTATGTGCGCCCATTATGGGCATAATCTAATCGGTGAAAGTCCGTAACACGCCCTGGCAGCAGAAGAGTATACAATAGTGTGGGAGGCCGGTAGATAAAATAATTATCTACCTCCTACCCGAGCAGTCGGAGGCTTCGGCCGCCTTTTTAGACGCAGTCTCTTAATGCTGGGGCGACACAAAGCGGATTGTAGATTCTCTGGCTATGATACGGGATTCCAGTTCATACATTCGCGGTTTTGCGTTATTGTTGATTTGGTCCAATAAGATTTCTACGGATTTTCGTCCAATCTCATCCAAAGGCTGGGCGAGAGCGGTAAGTTTAGGGCTGATTTCCTTGGCCAGCAGGGAATTATCAAAACCGGCAATGGCAATATCCTGTGGAACGGCATAACCTAATTCGCGGAAAGCAGTAATGGCTTCACAGGCGGTGATATCATCGTTGGCCAGGTATGCTTCACAATGAAGACCCGAATCTGCGGCGTATTGTTTTACCAACTTATAGACCAGGCTGGCGTTCATATTCTTTGGCGCCGGACACTCGATGACGTCGGTCAGATTAATCTGGCTGGCGGACAAATACTGCTGAAATCCGGCGGATTTCAGGGCGGAGGAAGATTCTTTGGTGGGACCGATATAGCCGATTTTCTGAAATCCCATATTCAGAAAATGCCGGGCGATTTGCTGGCCGCCGTGATAATGAGAGATATATACGCTACTAAATCCCTCCATCTGTTTGGTAATCATAACTGCCGGAACCTGCAGGCGCTGGTAGGCAGGAAGGCTTCGCTTCGTAGAGACAGGAACCGCGATTATGCCGTCTACTTTCCGCTGGCGAAGCTGGGCGAGAATGTTTTTTTCCTTATCCAGACTGCGGTGCGTATTGCAGATAATGATACTATATCCTTCATAAAAAGCCTGATTCTCTATAGATTCTATAATTTCACTGAAAAAAGGGGAGGCAATTTCCGGAACCAGCAGGCCGATGATATTTGTTCGGTTTCCAGCCAGGCTCTGGGCAATAAGATTCGGTTCGTAATCCAGTTCTTTCACCCAGCGGAGCACTTTTTGCCGCGTCTCTGCTTTGACAGAAGGGTGGTTAGAAAGAACTCTGGAAACGGTGACTCTGGAAACTCCCGCTTTGTCGGCAATGTCCTGCATGCTGACCATGGCAGCCCCTCCTTTCTTCATTCATTCTATATTTTATTCTAGACCCCGATTCTTGTCAAGAAAGAAAAAAGCCGCCCTCATC
>CATJPU010000103.1 GCA_949742505.1 uncultured Lachnospiraceae bacterium
GGACTCCGGTTTCCTTCCAGGAATGATGGTAGATATCTTAGAGTTTGAAGATAAGAATGAAGAGTTAGAGGCAGAGGGACTGACGCCGGCAACTGGCGAACAGATTATGCTTGGTATTACAAAAGCATCCCTTGCAACCAATTCTTTCCTGTCAGCCGCCTCCTTCCAAGAGACGACGAAGGTTCTTACAGAGGCAGCGATTAAAGGCAAGGTTGACCATCTGGTAGGATTGAAGGAAAATGTTATTATCGGAAAACCGATTCCGGCAGGAACAGGTATGAGGAAATACCGGGACGTCAAGCTGGATACAGAGCTTGAACTGGACGATGAGCTTCCTTTAGATGATGAAGACGCTGAAGAGATTGAAATCATCGGCGGAGCAGAGACAGCAGTAATGTTGGAAGATGCAGGAGGCACAGAAGAGTCAGAAGATGAGGAAGAATTTGATTCGGAACTTGTAACTGTGGGAGAAGCGGACGAGATACAATAGGAGTGTTTAAAGATGAGCAAAAAGAATGTTGAGCCAGAAAGAGTCAGAAAAGGTCCCATGACCGTTGAGGAAATCAAAGCCATGAGAGCGGCGGAAGGCATGATTGTTGACCTTGAGGATGAAGGAACTAACGTATATGTAATCAAGGCATATCAGGAGAAGATGAGTGTTGCGGTAGGCAGGATGTATAAGCAGGCCAGAAGAGAGATGGGACTGACGCAGCAGGAAGTTGCGGATGTTTCAGGGGTGAAGAGACCGAATATTGCCCGTTTGGAGAGTGGGAAACACAGTCCGACTGTAGATATGTTGAACCGCATTGCCGATAGTATGGGAATGGATATGGAGATTCATCTGATTGAGAGAGAGCAGTAACCGATCTGTTATGAAGGCATTTGCAAAGTGTGAGCAGTAAACCAGAGATACTCAGCGGACAGTAGTTGCGCTGAGTATTTTCTAGTATAACGAAAAGCCGTCGGAAGGACGCACCTGCGTAAAAAAGTATGTTGTAAGCGATACTAATTGAGCGTTAAGATGTATGAGATTTTTGTTTTTTAGAAGAACGGAAACAGATAAGTTATGAGAAAGGAAAGAGGAGGAGTATTAAAGATGGAAAATAAGATTACCAGAGAGCGGGCTCATGAGATTTTGATGAAGTATATGGAGGGGGAGAATTATATTCAGCATTCCTATGCAGTGGAAGCAATTATGAAGGGAATCGCAAAGAGGCTCGCGCCGGATGAAGTAGAATATTGGGGGTGCGTGGGGCTCCTTCATGATTTGGATGAAGAACAGTGCGACTGGCAGCATGATATGAGCGTACATGGGCCGACTTCTGTTGAGATATTGAAGAAAGAGGGCATTGACGATAAGGAGCTTGGAGATGCGATCAAAGCGCATAATCCAAAATGCGGAATGAAAGCAAAGACAAAGCTTCAGTATTCGATTCTGGCGGCAGACCCGATGAGTGGATTTGTGAAGGCGGTTGCACAGATTTATCCCGACAAGAAGATTGCAAGCGTAAAGCATAAGTCGGTTGTGAAAAGGTTCAATGAGCTTCGGTTTGCTTCCGGCGCCAATCGGGATTATATGGAGATGATAGAATTTACAGGATTAAGACTGGATGATTTGATTGACATTGCGCTGGAGGAAATGGGCGCAATTGCTGATGTACTTGGCTTATAGGGTTTACCTATAAGATATATTTGGTTTTTGAATTAGACAAATGTGCATCATGGGAGTAAAATGTTAAAAGACAGGAAAAAGCGCTAAATATCTACCTGTGCAGCCTTGCAAAGTCTGTTAGACTTAACGAGGAGCGCAGGTAGAAGTTTTTTGGCGGAATTTTAACAGACTTATGGAGGAAAATGTTATGAAAAAGAGATTGTTAAGCGTAATACTTGCAGGCGCTATGATGCTTTCTTTGGCAGCGTGCGGGAACCAGAAGGAGGATTCAAAGACGGACGAGCCTGCAGCCGGGACGGAAGAAACTGATACGGAAGAGAGCGAAGAAGCGGGATTGTCAAAGGAGGATTTGGGTACAATCAATGTTGGAATCGACGGGGCATACCCGCCGTATTGTTTCCTGAATGATGAGACGGATGAGACGGACGGCTTTGAAGTGGCTATGATGAAGGAAATTGCCGAAAGAAACGGGCTGGATATTCAGTGTGTGGTTACGGCATGGGACGGTATGTTTTCTGCGCTTGATTCAGGACGGATCGATACGGTAGCAGAGAGCATTACCATCACAGAAGAGAGAAAGGCAGACTATATCTTTTCGACAAGTTATATCGAGGCAAGCAATCGTTTTATTGTGAGAGAAGGCGAGGAAGCTTCGATTACAACTTTTGAAGATCTGGCAGGAAAGAAGGTTGGCGTTGCAAGCGGACAGGAGGCTTACAGCCAGTTAGAGAAAATCAAAGAAGAATATAAGGTAGATTTTGAGATTGTACCTTATGATTCCTCGACAAATGCATACGATGTATCAATTGGAAGGCTGGACGCTTCCTATATGAATCCAATTGCGGCGCTGTCAACCAGCGATGCAGGAGAGATGAATCTGACGGTTGCCGAATGTCCGGCTTATGTAGTGGATTACTGTGGTTATGCATTTGTAAAGAATAGTGAGAGAGCTGAGCTGCTGGAACAGATTTTCTCTGATACGATTCAAGAAATGCATGAAGACGGTACGCTTAAGAGCTTATGCGAGGAGTGGCTTGGAGCGGACGTATCAACCGGAGAGTAGGAGCCGGGAATGTTTTATAGCTTATCTGTCTTATGGCAGATAAGCTTTTGCTGTATCAATGGGAAAATATAGCGGGAGAATATAATTATGAGATTTAGCTTAGAATATGCGGTCAGCCGTCTGCCTCTTATATTAAAATATGCGGGAATGTCCATGAATATTGCGGTTGTGTCTATGTTTTTTACAGTGATATTTTCTCTGGTGATAACGATTGTGCGGTATTATAAGATAAAGGGTTTTCACCAGATTGTAAATGTATATATTGATATATTCCGGGGGACGCCGCTATTAGTCCAGCTCTTTTTTATTTATTTTGGCCTGCCGCAGATTTCGCCTGCGTTTGTCAGTATGACAGGGTATCAGGCGGCGATTATCGGTATGACGCTGAATGCGGCGGCATACATGACGGAGGATATGCGCGGGGCGTTAGAATCTGTGCCGAAAGGGCAAATAGAAGCCGGGCTGTCTGTGGGGATGACGAACCTGCAGGTTATGCGGCATATCATTGTCCCACAGGCGACAAGAGTTGCGCTGCCGGTTTTGGGAAATGAATTTATTTCGCTGGTAAAGAATTCATCCATGGCGTTTACGATTGGCGTCAGGGATATTATGGCAGAAGCTACTTTGCTGGGGAATTCATCCGCTAAGTTTTTTGAGTGCTATCTGGATGCGTTTATTATTTATTTTGTGATATCCAAGATTATTACGATTTTTCAGAAATATCTGGAGAAAAAATTAAATCTGATAGGAGGAGGCCTCTATGATTCGCATTGAAAATCTGTCCAAAAGCTATGGAAAGCTTCCGGTCTTAAAAAATATTGACCTTGACATTGCGGCAGGTGAAACGGTTGCGGTGGTAGGACCCTCCGGAACCGGGAAATCGACGCTGCTTCGCTGCCTGAATCTGCTAGAGACGCCGACAGAAGGCAGAGTTACCATTGACGGACTATCGGTAGATGCCTGTCATCTTACGCAGAAAGAGATATACGCATTTCGGCGGAAATCGACAATGATATTTCAGGATTTTTGTTTATTTAACAATAAGACGGTTCAGCAGAATATTACGCTTGCCATGCAGGTGGTGCAGAAAATTAACAAAGAGCAGGCGGAAGGAGAAGCAGAGGAGATTTTGCAGCAGATTGGATTACTGGAAAAAAGAAACAATTATCCGGGGACGCTGTCAGGCGGTCAGCAGCAGCGCGTGGCTATAGGAAGAGCTATGGTGTTGAAATCTAAAGTTATGCTTTTTGATGAACCGACGTCTGCATTGGACCCTTGTCTGGTGGGGGAAGTGCTTTCTGTTATTAAAAGTATTACCCAGAAGCATAATACCACGATTGTGATTGTAACCCATGAGATGCAGTTTGCCCGGGATGTGGCGGACCGGATTGTTTATATGGATGAAGGAAGAATCGTGGAGACGGCTTCGCCGGAAGTATTTTTTACCAATCCTGCGGAGCAGAGAACCAGGGAGTTTCTGCAGTATTATATGAACTGAAAGTGCTGCTAATAGGTAACGGTTCAGTTATCTGAACTGTTACGCTAATAGAATATCGGGCTTGTCCCGCTCCTGTTCCAACGAGTCTCGGGTAAGCCGGATATCCTGCGGACGAACTAGGAAAAGGGCAGATGAAAGAATGAAAGGAAGAAGAATATGGCCGGAACATTAACGCCATCGCAAAGACTGAGAAGAATATTGAACGGGCAAGAAGCGGACAGGCCGCTTTATTCAGCCTGGGGACATTTTATGAACTACGCGGACAGGAATGCCAAA
>CATJPU010000104.1 GCA_949742505.1 uncultured Lachnospiraceae bacterium
CGTAATTCGATAAAATAATGCTATCGGGGTATGGCTCAGTTTGGTTAGAGCGCACGGCTGGGGGCCGTGAGGTCGCAGGTTCGAATCCTGTTACCCCGACTCGTTAAAAGTCCGTAAATGCGGACTTTTTAATTTTTCATGACAAAATCCATGACAATTTTTCCACCTGTGCGGATGGGAACTGCCTTGCCTGATAAAGCGCCCTGTTTCCGGCAGGCGGTTCCCATCCGCACAGGTGGCATTTTTTAATTTCAAACCGTAATACAAACACATTTTCATAAAAACCCTTCTCAAAAACGGTCAACGGATTATAATAATATGTATAACCCGTTGACCGTTTCAGTCAGTGAGGTATTGCCATGAACGAAAAATTTTATAACCTTCCAACAGAAAAACAGCAGAAAATAATCAACGCAGGCTTTCGTATATTTTCCCAAAATTCTTACCGAAAAAGCCCTATGCAGGAGATTGCAGATGAAGCCGGAATCAGCAAGTCCCTTCTTTTTCACTATTTTAACAACAAGAAGGACTTGTATCTGTTTTTATGGAATAGGGCCGCAGATATTACCATCGAGCATTTAACCCGATACCACTGTTACGAATCGGAGGATTTATTTGAAATGATGGAGCGGGGTATGCATGCGAAGATTCAGATTATGTGCAATCATCCCCACATGACCGCCTTTGCTATCAAAGCATTTTACGAAAAAGATACCGCTGTCTGCAAAGACATTCAGAAAAGTTACCAGAACCACTTCAATCAGAAAGCAGCAGATGCTCTCGCCCGGCTGAATCCGGAGGATTTTATTCCCGGGCTGGACTTACGGATGATGCACCGGCAGATTTATTTGATGTCTGTGGGCTATCTGTGGGAAATCTCACAGCGCGGCGACAATTTAGACGCCTGGTCTCTGGAAAAGGATTTCTCGGAAATGTTAGCATTCTGGAAAAAAGTATACCTTGTGAAGCAGCCGGATGGCCATTAGGGGTGCCCGGAGGGTATACCTTGTGAAACGGCCGGATGGCCATTAGGGATGCCCGGAGGGTATACCTTGTGAAACAGTCGGATGGCCATTAGGGGCCCCTGGAAGACAGACTTAAAAAGGAGAATTAGTAAAAATGAACGCAATCAAAACCACCTCCCTGACAAAATATTATGGAAAATCAAGAGGAATTATCGACATGAATCTGACTGTAAAACAGGGAGATTTCTTTGGCTTTATCGGTCCCAACGGAGCCGGAAAAAGCACGACAATACGAACCCTTTTGGGACTGATTTCCCCTTCAGACGGCAAGGCTCAGATTCTTGGAATGGATATTTTGCAGCAGCGGGAAACTATCTTGTCCCATATTGGCTATATGCCTTCTGAAGCCTCTTTTTATCCCAGTATGCGGGTGAAGGATGTAATAGCACTCTCTGCCAGACTCCGGAAGAAAGACTGCGCCGCTGAAGCTAAGGCTCTCTGTGAACGTCTGGATTTGGATACGGATAAGAAAATCCGGGAGCTATCCCTTGGAAACCGCAAAAAAGTATCTATTGTCTGCGCACTGCAGCATAAACCTGAACTTTATATTCTGGATGAACCTACCAGTGGACTGGATCCCCTGATGCAGAGAGCGTTTTTCATGATTCTGAAAGAACGAAACGCCCAAGGCTCCACAATCTTCCTATCCTCCCATATTCTCTCAGAGGTTCAGAGGCATTGCAAACACGCCGCCATCGTGCGGGAAGGCCGTCTTTTGATTGAGGATAGCACCGGAAACTTAGGACATACCGATGCAAAACGGGTCCGCTTAAGAGGCGTAACCGTCCCCCCCGCTCTGCCCCACATCAAAAATGTTCGGGCAGACAGCGATTCCGTCAGCTTTTTATACGGCGGAGACTTACAGGCCCTCCTGTACAAGCTCTCAGAACTGCCCTTAACAGATGTTTCTATCTCCGAACCAGATTTGGAAGAAATTTTTCTGCACTACTACACAGAGGAGGTAATTTAATATGACTCTCATAAAACATGAATTAACGCAGGGAAAACTTACCCTGATTGTCTGGACACTGGTTATCGCATTTATGCTGGCAGTCTGTATTTTGATTTACCCGGAAATGGGAACACAGATGGGCGACGTCAGCGCCATGTTTGCCGAAATGGGAAGCTTTTCGGCCGCTTTTGGAATGGATAAATTAAATTTTGGGGAATTTATGGGATTTTTCGGCGTAGAATGCGGCAATATTCTAGGACTTGGAGGCGCTTTTTTCGCCGCTTTGCTGGGTATTTCCATACTTGCAAAAGAAGAAAAAGAGCAGACCGCAGAATTTCTTCTCACCCACCCCATCAGCCGAAGAAAACTATTGCTTCAAAAACTTGCTTCTCTAGCGCTGCAGATTGTAATATTGAACATAATTGTCATTGCTGTTACCATATTGTCCATCTATGCAATTGGGGAGGAGCCGGAAGTCCGCTCTTTAAGCCTTCTGTTCTTTGCCTATTTCATCCTTCAGGTGGAAATCGCCGCGGTCTGCTTCGGAATATCCGCTTTCTTAAGTCGCAGCGGCCTGGGACTTGGACTTGGCCTGGCGGCGCTTTTGTATTTCCTCAACATTATTGCCAATCTAACGGAAAGGGCAGAATTTCTAAAATACCTTACTCCCTTTGGCTACACAGAAAGCGCGGATATCATTGCAGATGAACACCTGAATGCCGGTTATCTCTCAGTGGGTCTGCTCTTCACAGTAATCGGAATCGCAGCCGGATTTTACCGGTACTGTAAAAAAGATATCCAGGCATAACCCCATAGCACAGATAGGGCGTGTTTGAAAATTCACTCCTACAATCTGCCGCCGCACCAAAAAAGGTATCCTTTACTGGATTTTATTCCAAGTAAACGATACCCTGTTTTTACAACATGTCCGAATCCAGCACAATTGTAAACGGCCCGTCATTTGTCAGGCTCACCTTCATATCCGCCCCAAAACTTCCTCTCTCCACAGTCTCTACCGACTCTTTACATTTCCCAATGATATACTCGTACATCTCCTCAGCCATCTCCGGTTTCCCGGCCCGGATAAAACTGGGACGATTCCCTTTCTTACAGTCTGCATACAGCGTAAACTGAGAAATAAGCAGCAGACTTCCTCCCACTGCATCCAGCGACAGGTTCGTCTTCCCCTGTTCATCTTCAAAAATCCGAAGCCCGATCATCTTCTTTACCATCTTAGCCGCAATCTCTTTCGTGTCCGAATCCGACACTCCAATCAATACCATAAATCCTTTTCCGATTGCCCCGACTGTCCTGCCTTCTACCTTCACATCCGCCTTCGTCACACGCTGTATTACAAATCTCATTTCTTTACCCCGCCAATCTTATCCATAATGTACTGTTCTACGTCGTTCTTTTCAATATCCAGAGAAATTGCCAGCTCTCCAAACAGGTTGTCCTCCGCCGTCCGAAGGAATCTCTCGTCACTCGCCGTCACCTTCTTACCCTTGGCGAGACGATCCTTCTTTCTCTCATATAAGGTCTTAATCACCTTCACCCATTCTCGGGAATCACAGGTCCTGAATGCCTGCTTGAATATCTCTTCTTTCCTCTTCTCATTGTCAATCTGAAGCAAATCAATCTCCCGCATATGCTCAATTAATTCTTCCGCCTCTTCCTTCGAGATTACCGGGCGCATTACAATCTTTTCACTGTCTGCCGGAACATACAGCACTCCTCCCCGGGAATAAACCTTCGATAATGTGTAGTATTCTTTGTCACCGGATGCCTCTGTCAACTGCAATTTACCTACGCCTTCTACTCTGCACACACCGTGCTGTCCACATACAATATACGTCCCTGTTTCGAACATTCCTATTCTCCTTTCTCCTAAAACTTGACTACCCGTCCCTCTACTAGCACAGGGCATTCCTTACTGACACGCTCTAATTAAAGATAGAAAAATCCGCCCGGCCTGTAATTCGGCGATGCGGATTTCCATTCCTATCTATTATTGTAACAGAATTTTCAGCTCAATGTAAGATATTCTTTTAAATTTCTATACATTTTTTATTTTGATACTAAATTGTCAATTATTTTTTGCTCTATCTGGAATCTGAGCCAGAATAATCGCAGCAAACATCATAGCGCATCCAAAACCCTCCCGAACCGAAAGGCTTTGTCCCAATATTACCCATCCGGCAAGTACAGAAATGCTTGATTCAAGGCTGAGAATCAAAGATGCAATCGCCGGATTCATATTCTTCTGCCCGATAATCTGAAGCGTATATCCCACGCCGCTGGACATTACGCCTGCATAAAGAATCGCTACAGCGCTTTTTGCTACGGCCGCAAGGGTAATACTCTCATAAGCTACTATAAACGGCAGTGACAAGATTCCCACCACAAAAAACTGAATACAGGACATCTTCACCCCATCCGTTTTCGGCGCAAAGTAATCAATCACCAAAATATGTATCGAGAAGAGCAGCGCGCATAAGAACACATATACATCTCCTTTTCCGATGGTAAAAGCCTCTGTTATACATAAGAAATACAGTCCCGCAAGAGACAGCGCTACTGCCACCCAGACTTTCCAGCCAATCCGCTTCTTTAGGAAAATTCCCAACACCGGAACCAGCACAATATAAAATGCAGTGATAAATCCCGCTTTTCCCACCGTTGTATACTGTATCCCTATCTGCTGCAGACTGCTGGCCGCAAACAAACACAGACCGCAGCAAATCCCTCCGATAATCAGTGTTTTCTTGTTCTTCTCTCCTTCTGACTTCCTGTCCATTCTGTCAAGTACCGCAATGCAGGGAATCAACGCTAATCCTCCCACCAGACTGCGTATTCCATTGAAGGAAAAGGGGCCTAGATAATCCATCCCCACGCTCTGCGCCACAAATGCTGTTCCCCAGATAAAAGCTGTCAAAAATAATATAAGTCCATTCTTCGTCTTCATATATTTCTCCCTCTTCTTTCGTACCTGACTATCTTATCACATTTACGAAAAAATACAAGCAGCCCCGCTTAGCTCAAATGTATTCATTACAATTCACAGGCCAGCACAGGCGGCGTGTGAACTGTAACAAGCAGTTTGGATAAGCGGGGCATATTTACCACTAAAAACTATTTCTGATCGTATTGTTTGACTTCAACAGTTTTCTTATCAAAGTCAAGAAAAAGCTGGAAAGCATAACCTTCTTCGCTGGTATCCCAAATCTCTACGTATTTAGGAGAGACTTCTATGAGTATCTCGGTATCTTCATGACTATATTTGTTGTAGCTCTGCCACAGATACTTCTTATATCCTTCCTCGAATCGTCTTCCCGGTTCTTCGATTACCAGTCCCTTATTCTCAGCAAGTCCCTCTACCTGTATACCGCTCCAGCACATAGCTACCTGAGGATTCTCTAATAGCTGCTTCGTCTTACGGAAATTCTTATCTGTCTTAAAGTATATCTTCTCGTCATAAAACAGGCAGCTTACATTGCGGACCATAACATAATCATTCTTGCTTGAAGCCAGCGCCATAATCTTATCCGTCCCCAGCATCTCAAACATACGCGCAACAGCCGCCTCATATGTAATTGCTTTATCCAGTGTAAACTTCATCTTTCCCGTCTCCTCTCTATTTCTCAATAATCCCCTTAATAAAACGGCTTAATCTCTTATACAGAAGAAATGTCAGAATGGACGTTGCTCCGTATTTAATCAGATTAAAAGGAACAATCCCGAACAATGCCATCGTCATAGCATCCTTCATAGCCGGATTCACAGCCGTACACATTGCGATGATATCATCCATAGTCATCCCGAATAAATTCACATAGAATGGAATAATCATATACAGATTCGTAAGCACCGCTACAATCGCTACGAGAACCGTACTTACCGCCATACCTGCCGCCGCCGTCTTTTTCGTCTTATTCCGGTGATAAATAAAAATTGCCGGAAGCACATAGCAGCTGCTTAAGATAATTCCCTGAAGCTCCCCTGTTCCCAGGGAAAAAGAGCCCTGAATTACAAGCTGCAGCAATATCTTCACTACAATAATGCAGAACGCTGCCATCGGTCCGAACATAAATCCTCCCAGCATCTCCATCACCCCGGAAAGATCAAAGGACATAAACGGCGGCATAAATGGAATCGGAAAACGGAAAAGCATAAGCACAGCGCTTACTCCTCCCATCAGTCCCACAAAGGCAATGGTCTTTACCCTGATTCCTGCTTTGTTGCCTGTTACTACGTTTTGTCTCATTGTTTCATTTGTCTGGCTCATCTCACTAATCCTCCTAATAAAAAGTCTAAAAAGCCCGGAACGACAACGTCCCGGGCATATTTGCAGAAAATGTCTTTTCTCATCCGGACTATACCGTCGGTTCTGGAATTCCTCTCATAAGGTCACCAGATCAGCCGCTTACGCGGGTCATGGACTATACCATCGGTAGGGACTTACACCCTGCCACAAAGACTTCTATATTCTTTTTTCAGAATTAGGCGGTTGCAGTAACATTATCTGCTGTGTCTATTATAATCCTATCCTCTCCATTTGTAAACAAAAATTTTCTACCTGTACGGCCCAGAACTGCCTGCCGTACAGGCGGAAACCTTTCATCTCATAGACGCTATCTCTATCACAGCTCCGCCTTTCAGGCGGGACTCTTCCGCCGCCAGCGCGCAATAATGGCTCTCCATCGAACATTCCACAGACGTCGTCCTGCCGTCGGGGCCTCTCCCCTCAAGAATCATATCCAGAAAATCTTCCACCAGACGGTAATCGCCGCCTCCATGTCTTTTGAGATCTTCCGCCAGCCCATCGACATCTACAATGATTTTCTCTGTCCCAAACCTGGTAATTTCTATGGTATTTGCCCCCATGTCTGCAATTATCTCGCCTTTTGTACCCATAAATTTGGTATAACGGCTGATTTCTGAGGTAAATCCGCACATGGTGAGACTGATTGTTGAACCGTCTGTCATATTTAAGTTAACTACCTGATGGTCTACCACATTGTTATCACAGTCATATACACACCGTCCATAAGGACCTGTCAGCAGCGCTTTCTTAACGCTCTCCTCCCCCGGATGCAGCGTAAGCACATCCAGCGGCCACTCACAATTTCCATGGCGTACGCCATATTTCCGATGATCCATATAAATCTTTTCTGCATCGAAGGGACAGTCTGCCTTTGCCCTGCAGCCTTCAAGACACCTTTTTGCAGCGCCTTTCGGCGCCCGCTCTTTCCGAAACAGATAATTATCCCCGAATGAGCTGACGGATTTGCAGGTCTTTTCGGTAAGCCAAAGCAGAATATCCATATCATGGCAGCATTTCTGTAAAATCATCGGGCTGGTAATATCCGAATTTCTCCAGTTTCCTCTCACAAAGCTATGCGCCTGATGCCACCAGCCTACATTCTCAATGGCCATAACCGAAACAATCTCTCCAATGGTATCCGCATCAATCAGTTCTTTTAATTTCGCATAGAATGGCGCATACCGTAATACATGGCAGATTACGACCTGCCGGTTACACTCTTTTGCAGTCCTGATTAGTTCCCGGCATTCTCCCAAATCCGGAGATATCGGTTTCTCAAGCAGCAAGTGATAACCTTTTTGCAATGCTGGAATTGCATGTTTTACATGTTGTCTGTCCTGCGTTGCAATAAACATTACATCTGCCAGCTTTTCCTTTGCAAGCATTTCTTCCGCGCTGTCAAAGCAGCCCTCTTCCGGCACCTGATACTCCTTCGCCGTCTCACGAACCTTTTCCGGATTGGTATCTGCGATTGCCACAATCTTCATTTTATCAGGAAATAATCTGGCCGCCGCCGCATAGGTATCCTTTCCTCTGCTCCCGAGACCTGCAATTGCCACATTCAATCTTTTATTCATACATTCCTCCATAATTCTGCCGCCATATCTGTGAAATCTGCCGGGCCTTACATAAATCATATGTTGTTATTCTATTCTGCAGCGCTATTCATACCTTCCCGCATCCCTGCCCTCTTTCAAAACAATCAGTCTTTGATTTCTGCTGCCTCGGAATAGCAGCGTAATATCCTTCTGTTCCTCCATAAATTCACCGTCCACCAATACATCAATATAAGACAGCATCTCTTCGGTTACATCTGTATAGACTTTCCCTCCTTTCTGCATATCTGTGTCATAGAGATATCCTGAGTAGCACCAGATATTCTTATCAGGATAACGCTCCTTTGTCCTGCGCAAAAGTCTTGTCACCTCCGGCTGATTCTCCGGTTCAAACGGCTCTCCTCCAAGAACCGTAAGGCCCTGAATATACTCTTCGCCCAGCATCCGGATAATTTCGTTCTCCGTTTCCTGAGTGTAAGGCTTCCCATACTTAAAATCCCACGTTTCTGCATTAAAACACCCTTTGCAATGATGCCTGCATCCGGAAACAAATAAACTTACCCGCACGCCCGGCCCATCTGCAATATCATAGTTTTTTATATTTCCATAATACATATCTTATCCCTTTATTCTAAAATATTTTCTCCGATACGTTTATTATAAGTCACAATTCCTTTTCCTGCCATCCCCAAATTGAAAGATGAGTTATTTTTTATCTCCCTTTTTCTCTTTTTCTGTGGTAAACTGAATGAGACTGCATATGATATCTTCATTCAATAAATTTTATTCACATGCAAGGCTGTACTAGCAATTATTTTATCTGTGCAAATGGAACTTTCTATCTGAGAAAACGCAATGCTTACTCACACAAACAACGAATATGTAAAGGATAAAAATTATGGCTAAACTATACTTCCGTCATGGGGCAATGGGAAGCTCCAAAACAGCAAACGCTCTGATGACTTCATACAATTATTACGAGCGCGGCAAAAAGGCCCTTCTGGCAAAACCTAAACTTGATACCCGGGACGTCGGTGTCATCCGCAGCCGCATGGGACTGGAACAGGAATGTAAATACGTAGAAGACGTAATAACAATGAATGATTCAGAACTTCAATGTTATGATTGTATTATCATTGATGAAGCTCAGTTTTGCAAGAAATCCGACATTGAATTTTTTGAGCATATTGTTGATGATCTGGAGATTCCGGTCATCTGTTACGGACTGCGCACTGATTTTCGCCGGGAGCTGTTTGAGGGCAGTATGTGGCTCCTTGCATGGGCTGACGTTATCGAAGAATTAAAGACCGTCTGCTGGTGCGGCGACGGCGCAAGCTGTACCACGCGTTTTAACGAAAAGGGAGAAATTATCCGCACTGGTTCACAGGTCGTGATAGGCGGCAACGACTGCTACACATCTCTGTGCCGAAAGCACTATAAAAAAGGCGAACTCGGTCCTAAAAAGTTATGTTGATTTAATCCTATTTAATTCGATATATTCCACCGAGAATGTTTTTTGAGAACGCTGATTCACAAACGCAGAGCATTTAAAAAGCAGGTATTTGCATATCCTGTTTCTATGCATATACCTGCTTTTATTCTTACTATTTTATTAATTATTCTAATTAAACCAGCTCAATCAGAACCTTCATAGCTGCATCACCTTTACGCTGGCCAATCTTAACGATTCTTGTATAACCACCGTTGCGGTTCTCATACTTCGGAGCAATCTCATCAAATAATTTGGCAACGAGATCCACATTCTTTGTGTTCTTCTTTCTTCCTGCCTGTGCGGCCGGGACTTCCTTCACAGGATAAAGAACCTTCAGCATCTGTCTTCTGGCATGAAGTCTGGAAGGCAGATCCTTCTTAATCTTCTTCTCTACCTCGTCGTATACGGTCACTTTCCTGCCGTCCACAACTTCCTTCACTCTCTTGCCATCCTTGTCCTTACGGGCAACCTTTGCTGTTACAGTAACTTCCTCGAAGTTGTCCTTCTCTTTTACTGCCAGCGCAATCAGACCCTCTGCTACTTTGCGGATTTCCTTTGCCTTTGCCTCTGTGGTAACAATCTTGCCATGATTTAAAAGCGCTGTTACCTGATTTCTAATTAAAGCTTTTCTCTGGCTTGATGTTCTGCCAAGCTTTCTATACTTTGCCATTTTCTTTTCCTCCATTATAACACTTGGTTATGCATTCATCGGGCTTACTAGCCAAATGCCGCCGTCACGCACATCGGACTTATTGACGGCATTTATTAAGATAGTTCTTCGAGACTAAGCTCGAAAACACCTCGCTAAGCGCTTCATTCCTCGCCCTGGCTCAATTCTAAGCCGAGCTCTTTGAGCTTCGCCAACACTTCCTCCAGAGACTTGCGTCCAAGGTTACGCACCTTCATCATATCCTCCGGAGTTCTGTTTGTCAGCTCTTCTACTGTATTGATTCCTGCCCGCTTCAGACAGTTAAAGGAACGAACCGAAAGTTCCAGCTCATCAATGCTCATCTCAAGCACTTTCTCTTTCTCGTCGTCTTCCTTCTCTATCATAACTTCAGCGGCCTGTGCAACCTCTGATAAATCAATAAACAGCTTCAGATGCTCGCTAAGTACCTTTGCCGCTAAACTTACGGCCTCATCCGGAACCAATGTTCCATCCGTCCAAACATCCAATGTTAATTTGTCAAAGTCTGTAATCTGACCAACACGTGTATTTTCTACAGTGAGATTCACACGCTCTACCGGGGTGTAGATAGAATCAACCGGAATTACTGCGATCGGCAGTTCTTCGTTCTTATTCTTATCCGCACTTACATATCCTCTTCCCTTTGTAATGGTAAGCTCCATATACAATTTACTGTCCGCTCCGCCGTTCAGCGTCGCGATTACAGTTTCCGGGTTCATAATCTCAATATCAGAATCCACCTGAATATCCGCGCCGGTCACCACCCCTTCGCCTTCAAACTCAATATAAACTGTCTTTGGCTCGTCGGTCTCGGATGTGTTCTTGATTGCCAGAGACTTTAAATTCATGACAATCTCGGTAACGTCTTCTTTTACACCTGGGATGGAACTGAACTCATGCAGTACGCCGTCAATCTTCACCTGACTGATCGCAGCGCCGGGAAGCGACGAAAGCATGATCCTTCTAAGAGAGTTTCCAAGCGTTGTGCCATAGCCTCTCTCCAGAGGCTCCACAACAAATCTTCCGTATCTCTTATCTTCTGAAATCTCGGTTATCTCGATATTTGGTTTATTAAAATCAAACACTATATAGTCCCTCCTTGTGGGGTGA
>CATJPU010000105.1 GCA_949742505.1 uncultured Lachnospiraceae bacterium
AACTGTAAATATCATACGTCGGGACATATATATTTTTCGTTAAAGGATGAGTCTGGAACGATTGCCTGTGTCATGTTTGCAGGGCAGCGCGGCGGGCTCTCTTTTCGTATGAAGGAAGGGCAGCAGGTCATTGTGTTCGGGGCGGTAAGCGTCTATGAGAAGAGCGGTTCCTATCAGCTCTATGCCAGAGAGATCAGGCTGGACGGAGAGGGAGCGCTGTATGAACGGTTTCAGGCTCTTAAGAGAGAACTGGAGGAGATGGGGATGTTTGCCCCGGAATATAAACAGCCGATTCCGAAGTTTGCAAAGACCGTAGGTATTGTAACCGCGCCTACCGGGGCGGCGATTCGGGATATTATGAATATCAGCGCCAGAAGGAATCCTTACGTGCAGCTGATTCTCTGTCCGGCCCAGGTCCAAGGAGACGGGGCGAAAGAAAGCATTGTCCGGGGAATCCACATGCTGGAAGAAAGAAACGTGGATATTATTATTGTGGGACGGGGCGGCGGTTCTATCGAGGATTTGTGGGCTTTTAACGAGGAAGAAGTAGCAAGGGCCATTTTTGAGTGCAGAGTTCCGGTGATTTCCGCAGTAGGGCATGAGACCGATACGACGATTGCGGATTATGCGGCTGATTTGCGGGCGCCTACGCCGTCAGCGGCTGCCGAGCTGGCTGTCTGGGACTATGGGCAGTATGCGGAGATTCTTCTAAGTATCCGACAGAAATTGCTTCGGATGATGAAGCAGAAGCTTGAACTTCACCGGATGAGGGAAAAGGAACTTCGGGCAAGGCTGTCTTATCTTCACCCGGAAGTTATCCTTCGGGAACGGCGGAACCGGGCTGTGGATTTGGAGGACCGGATGCGCCGGATGATGGAATCTAAGCTGCAGATAAAGAAGCATCAGCTTGCGATTATGATTGAGAAACTAAAAGGGATTTCGCCCCTTGAGAAACTAAGCCAGGGCTATGCATTTCTGGAACAGGAACAAAAAGGAACGTCCGTAGCGGTGAAAAGTGTAACACAGATACAGATGGGAGAACGGTTGTCTGTCTATGTGGCGGATGGCAGGATTCAGGCGGAAGTAACCGGTATCAGGGAGGAAAGATATGAGTGAGAATCAGATAGAAGAGAAGCAGAAATCAGAGACGGAGGGAATAGCGGACTGTACCTTAGAGGAGGTTTTTGAACGGTTAGAACAGGTAATCGTGGATATGGAGGAGGAAGCCTCTTTGGAGAAGTCTTTTCAGATGTACCATCAGGGAATGGAGCTCTTAAAAACCTGTAATGAGAAGATAGACCGGGTTGAGAAGAGGATACAGATACTGGACGAGGAGGGCAGGACACATGACTTTTAAGGAAACGGCGGGGACTGCAGCAGATTACAAGGAACTGCAGAAGAAAAAGACAGAAGAGATTGAAGCGATTCTGAACAGTTATCTTCCGAAGGAGGAAGGATATCAGAAGATTATTATGGAAGCTATGGCGTACAGCTTGATGGCAGGCGGCAAACGGCTCAGACCCATGCTGATGCGGGAGACTTACCGGCTGTTTGGCGGAACGGGAAAGGTCGTAGAGCCTTTTATGGCGGCTCTTGAGATGATTCACACCTATTCGCTGGTACATGATGATCTGCCGGCGATGGATGACGATGAGCTGCGCCGGGGAAGGAAGACGACCCATGTGGTATACGGGGAGGACATGGCGATTCTTGCAGGAGACGCACTGCTGAACTATGCCTTTGAGACGGCGGCGTCAGCTTTTGAGGAGTATCCGAACGAAAGCCTTAAGATTGGAAAAGCAATCGGAATCCTTGGGAAGAAGTCTGGAATTTATGGCATGTTAGGCGGACAGGTTGTGGATGTGAAGGAGACCGGACATGCAATTGGGAAAGAAGTCTTAGACTTTATTTATGCTTTGAAGACCGGCGCTTTGTTAGAGAGCGCGATGATGATTGGCGCCGTACTTGCAGGGGCTAAGGAGGAAGAGCTTCGGATTATCGAGCGGGCGGCGGGAAAAGTCGGTCTGGCCTTTCAGGTACAGGATGATATTCTGGACATAACCAGTACGGCGGAGGTGCTTGGCAAACCAATCCGCAGTGATGAGAAGAACAAGAAAACCACTTACGTAACGCTTCTTGGAATCCGGGAGGCTGAGAAAGTAGTAGAGAGAGAGTCGGCGGAGGCAATTGAGCTGATTCGGAGTCTTTCCGAGGGGAATCCGTATCTGGAATGGCTGATTGGCGAGCTGATTCACAGAAAGAAATAGTATGTCAGGCGCATCCCTTTTACAGTCTTCACAGACTGTAAAAAGTGATTCAGGAGAGATTATGAAAGAACGGTTAGATGTATTACTGGTAAAACGGGGCCTTGCCGAATCGAGGGAAAAGGCGAAAGCGGTTATTATGTCCGGCAATGTGTTTGTAGAAGGTCAGAGAGAAGATAAGGCGGGGACTTCGTTTCCGGAGACAGTTTCTATTGAAGTAAAGGGCCATGTACTTCCCTATGTCAGCCGGGGCGGTTTAAAGCTTGAGAAAGCCATGCGCCGGTTTGACGTATCCGTAGAGGGAAAGACTTGTACCGATGTGGGGTCTTCTACAGGCGGATTTACAGACTGTATGCTTCAGAACGGAGCCTGTAAGGTATATGCGATTGACGTGGGCAGGGGTCAGCTTGCCTGGAAACTGAGACAGGATATGCGGGTAATCTGCATGGAGAAAACGAATATCCGGTATGTGACGCCGGAGGATTTGGGGGAACCGGTAGATTTCTCTTCCATTGACGTGTCTTTTATTTCTCTGACGAAGGTGCTTCTTCCCGTTCGGAATTATCTGCGGAATCAGGGGCAGATTGTCGCGCTGATTAAGCCGCAGTTTGAGGCGGGCAGAGAGAAGGCCGGAAAGAAAGGGGCGGTCCGGGAGCGGAGTACCCACGTGGAAGTGATAGAGATGGTGAAGGCATACGCCTTATCCATTGGATTTGACCTGCTGAATCTGGAATATTCTCCTATCCGCGGGCCGGAGGGGAATATTGAGTACCTGATTCATTTGGAGAAGTCAGGAAGAGAGACCGGGGAACTGAAGTGGACGACAGATGTGAGGCAGACGGTAGAGTCTGCATTTGCAGAGCTTACAAAATAAGGAAATGACAGATATGAGAATGGAGCGTTTTTTTGTAGTAACCAATGACGGTAAGGATAAAGACGGGCAGATTACAAGGGAGATAAAAGAACTGTTGGAGAGCAGGGGAAAGCGCTGCCTTCTCTGCGAGAAAGACGAACAGAAGAATATTGCTCCAGAGAGCATACCGGAGGATATAGACTGTGCCGTTGTGATTGGCGGGGACGGCTCTCTGATTGAGGTGGCGAGACTGCTGAAACGAAAGATTCCGATTCTCGGCATTAATATGGGGACCTTAGGCTATCTGGCGGAAGTGGAGGTAGAGCGTCTTACAGAGGCTTTTGAGCAGATTCTTGCAGGGAATTATATGACGGAAGACAGGATGATGCTGGAGGGGGATTTTGCCGACGGAACGAAGGATGTTGCGCTGAATGATATTGTGCTCTCCAGAAAGGGAGCCCTTAGGATTATTCATTTTAATCTGTATGTCAACGGAGCGCTTCTAAATTCTTATGAAGCGGACGGAATGATTCTGTCCACGCCGACTGGTTCTACGGCATATAATCTGTCGGCCGGAGGACCGATTGTAGAGCCTACGGCGGAAATGATTGTAGTTACGCCAATCTGCTCCCATGCGCTGAATACCAGCAGTATTGTACTGTCTGCGGAGGATGAGATCCGAATTGAGATTGGGGAAGGCAGACATGGGAAGTCGGAGGAGGTATTTATTTCTTTTGACGGAACCAATAACAGAGAGTTGAGAACCGGGCAGACTGTCAGCATCCGGCGATCAGAGAAGAGTACGACATTGATGAAATTAAGCGAGATCAGCTTTTTGGAAATACTAAGCAGAAAGATGAAAGGAAATTAGGGGAATGAAAGTAAACAGGCATGCAAAGATTGTAGAGTTGATTAACAAATATCATGTTGAGACTCAGGAAGAGCTGGCGGAATATTTGAACAGGGAAGGCTTTAAGGTGACGCAGGCGACAGTGTCCAGAGATATCAGGGATTTGAAGCTCACCAAGGTGCCGACAAAGGAAGGAAAGCAGAAATACGCAGTCCATCAGACGATGGAGACCGAGATGAATGAGAAGTATATCCGAATCTTAAGAGACGGTTATGTCTCTATGGACCTGGCTCAGAATATTCTGGTGATTAAGACCGTATCCGGTATGGCGATGGCTGTCTGCGCGGCGATTGACGCGATGAGATGGAATGAAGTAGTGGGAAGCATTGCGGGGGATGATACCATCATGTGCGCCATCCGCAGTGTGGATGATACGATTAAAGTTATGGATAAAATTAGTAAAATTGTGTTGTAAGAAATGGAATATAAACTGTTTGCGTAAAGTTTCTGAATAGTAGGAGGATATATGCTGCAGAATTTACATGTGAAGAATCTTGCTCTGATTGATGAAATCGAAGTGGAATTTTGTCAGGGGCTGAATATACTGACCGGCGAGACAGGAGCCGGTAAATCAATTATACTGGGCTCGGTCAATCTTGCCCTGGGAGGAAGATACAGCAGAGATATCTTAAGGAAGGGCGCCCAGTATGGGTTAGTGGAGCTAACCTTTGTGCCGGAGAATCAGGAATTGCTGGAGAAGCTTAAGGAGCTGGATATTTTTCCGGAGGACGGGGTGATTGTGCTCAGCAGACGACTGATGGATGGAAGGAGCGCCAGCAGAATTAACGGAGAGACGGTTACCATGGCGAAGTTAAAGGAGGTCGCCGGAATCCTGATTGATATTCACGGACAGCATGAGCATCAGTCGCTCCTATATAAGAAGAACCAGCTTCAGATTCTGGATGCCTTTGCGGGGGCGCAGTTAAGAGAAACCGCGAGGGAGGTAAAGACGTCTTACCAGGCGTATAAAAAATGCCTGGAAGAGTGGGAGAAGTCTCGGTTAGATGAGTCGGAGCGGGCGAAGGAGATTTCTTTTCTGGAATTTGAGATTCAGGAAATAGAAGAAGCGGAACTGGTATCCGGCGAAGACGAACAGTTAGAACAGGATTACCGGCGTATGAATCATGCAAGGAATATTGCGGAAAATGCAGCGGAAGCCTATGGATATACCGGAGGTATGTCAGGAGACGGCGCCAGCGAACAGATTAGCAGAGCTATCCGCTGCATGAGCGACGCGGCCAGATATGATGAAAAGGCAGAGGAACTATATGAACAGTTATCAGAGATTGACGGACTTCTCAATGATTTTAACAGAGAATTGTCAGTCTATCAGGAATCTCTCCAGTTTTCAGAGGAAGAATATCATGAGACGGAGGAACGGCTGAATGTGCTCAATCATTTGAAAACAAAATATGGGAATTCCATTGAAGAAGTTCTGGAATACTGTCAGGAGAAGAAAGAGCGCTTACAGGTGTTAGAGGATTATGATACATATCTGCAGTCCTTGGAAGAAAAATTGCGAAAGAATGAAAAGATACTCAAAAAGGTTACAAAGGAACTGGGCAAAATTCGAAAAGAGCATGGAAAGCTTCTCGCAGACCAGATTGGAAGAGCGATTAAGGATTTGAATTTCGCAGACGTTCAGTTTGAAATTCGGTTTGGCGAGCTTGCGGATTATACTGCAAACGGCCGGGACGACGTGGAATTTTTGATTTCCATGAATCCCGGCGAACCGGTGAAACCCTTGGCTGAAGTGGCTTCCGGCGGAGAGCTTTCCCGGATGATGCTTGCAATCAAGGCTGTCATGGCGGACAGGGACGAGATAGAGACGCTGATTTTTGATGAGATTGATGTGGGAATCAGCGGAAGAACCGCCCAGAAGGTGTCGGAGAAGATGGCTGTAACCGGGAGAGGTCATCAGGTCATCTGTATTACGCATCTTGCGCAGATTGCCGCAATGGCGGACGCTCATTATGTCATTGAAAAGACGGTTGCGGCAGGGAAGACAAGAACAGGAATCCGGCTGCTTGCAGAGGACGAGGCTACGGAAGAACTGGCAAGAATCCTTGGAGGCGCAGAGATTACAGATACCGTTCGGGAAAATGCAAGAGAGATGAAGAAACTAGCAGAGAATTATAAAAAAATAAAAGTATGATATTCAAGTTTATTTTGAGGTGAAGGCGTGTCGAAAGGACACGTCTTTATCCATTGTTTCCCAGCTGCAGAGATTCTATAATAATTCTATGATTGCGTATATGAAGTTAAATTATGGGATAATAACAGAAGAACAATTATATAACAGAAGATTCAGAAACGTATGGGAAATCCTTTTGACGGTAATGATTCTTTGCGTTGTGGCAGGAGGACAGTCTTTGGAATTGCCGGTAATGGAGAATGGGAGAAGAAACGCGGACAGGAATGTGTCCGACAGTGTGATGGACGATGAAGGAATCATAGCCGGGATTAGCGCGGGAAACGGGCTGAGGAAAGAGTTTGAGCGATCCGGTGAGATACGTATGGGGAAAATGGCAGAATGGCCGGAGGTTTCCCAATCAGGCTGCGGACGGTATCTGCAGATGAAAGCAATGCGCGTACCTGTTCCGGATATTTCGGATTTGATAATTGTTCCCGAAGAATCAGGGCTGGCAAAGGATGAGCAGACAGTTACTCCGGGTAAGCCGGGAATCTTTACTGATGCTATCGGGAGAGCAGAACAGCTGCCTTCTTCCGAAGACTCAGTTGAGACCGGGCAGGAGGATTCCGCTGACAGTACAGAGAAGGATGCGACCGGGCAGGAGGGTTCCGCTGACAGTGCAGAGAAGGATGCGACCGGGCAGGAGGGTTCTTCCACTGACAGTGCAGAGAAGAATGAGGCAGACCAGCCGGATTCTCCCGAAAATGCGGAAGAGGAAGACCGGGCAGATTCTTCAGAAGAAGCGGGAGAGGAGGAGCGGGCAGATTCCCCGGAAGATGTGAGAGAGGCGGACCGGCCGGATTCTTCTGAAAATGCGGAGGAGACGGATCAGCCGGGCTCTGCTGAAAAATTGGAAGAAACAGACCGGCCGAACTCTTCAGAAGATATGGAAGCGTCCGGGCAGACATTTATCTACGGCGGTTTTCTCTGCAGTGCGTCGGGAATGATTATCGGCTGTCCGGATATAGTTATAACAGACGGCGTGCTTCGGCTGCCTTCCGGTGCAGAGTGTACAGGCGTTGCGGCGGGAGCGCTGGATTCTTTAAGTACGAAAGTTTACGAAATGTATATCCCTGCGAATATCATAAGGATTGAGGATGGGGCGCTGGATGGGTTAACTGAACTTTTCTATATTCAGGTCCATCCGGATAATCCGGTTTATCAAAGCAGCAATGGGATTCTCTATAAAAAATAAATCTCGTGTGTAAAAAAATAATAATTGCGCATAATAAGGCAGGTACATAGGTATCTGCCTTTATTACATTCATTGCGGAGGAAAAGAACATGAGAAAATTCTGGTATAGACGCATCCTGATTATGGTACTTACATTAACAGTCAGCGTGGGAGGAAGTTATTTTCTGCTGGAAGCACAGAAAAATAAGCTGGAGCAGGAGGTATCGGCAGGGACTTCAGGAGAGCTGGTGATTCCCGGAGGGATGCCGATTGGTATTTATCTTGAGACTGACGGGGTTCTGGTACTCGGCACAGAAGCGATTGAAGGAATGGACGGTGAATCTTACGAGCCGGCGGCGCATCTGGTTAAAGAAGGAGATTATATTATTGGTTTGAATGAAAAAGAGACCAGAGATAAATCAGAGTTGATTGCGGCAGTGAAGTCGCTGAATCAGGATGATGTAATTCTGAAAGTGATACGGAATGAGCAGACCATTGATATCCGGGTAAAAGCTGTGCAGTGTGGAGTGGATGATTATAAACTGGGAATCTGGGTGAGGGACAATGAACAGGGACTCGGTACGATTACGTATCTGACGGCAGACAGTGAATTTGGAGCGCTGGGGCATGGGATTCACGATACGGATACGGGAGAACTTTTGAATATTTCCAAAGGCCGTCTGTATGCAACCAGTATCCGGGACGTGCAGAGAGGGGAAAGCGGAGCGCCCGGAGGAATGGAGGGAATTATTGTCTATAACAATTATAATGTTCTGGGAAGTATCACAAAAAACAGCGAAGAAGGGATTTACGGGAGGCTTGACAGAGTAGATACGCTGTTTAAAAATGCCGAGCCTGTGGAAGCGGCGTCTTCGGATGAAATCAAAGAGGGGAAAGCCATAATTCGATGCAGTGTGGAAGGTCAGGTGGAAGAGTACGAGGTTGAGATTACCGATATCAATCCTGACGCGAGGGAAGTCAATAAAACTATTGAATTAGAGGTGACCGATTCGCGGCTATTGGATTTGACGGGGGGAATTGTACAGGGAATGAGCGGAAGTCCCATCCTGCAGGATGGGAAACTGGTGGGTGCGGTGACCCATGTATTCGTAAATGACCCGGCGAAAGGGTATGGAATCTTAATCGAAGAGATGATGAAGGAATAAAAGAACATTCCCAACGTGTGAGTAGTAATCAACGCATAGATTCATTCGGAAAAAAGAGACTTTGATTTATTGCAGAGAATCAATGAGAAGACAAAATGCGTGGTGCAGATGACGCTGACCACCTGCGATGCGATCCTGTGCAGAAAGATCGAGGCGAAGGTTTACGGCGTTCTCTGCTTTGGCATGGGGCTGACGCTGCGGGAGGGCAGACGGGAATATTTTTATCAGCAGCTTGACCATCTGTTTCCCGTAGTCTGTAACATGCATTCTGCCGGTAAGGTTATTCATTAGGCGGATATTATTTCGCTGCGATTCCTTCTATCGGGTAATTACGGTCAAAGCAGGCCTGGCAGAGGGGCAGACCATTTACTGCCGTTGACAGGTCTTTCACCCGCATATACCCCAGAGAATCGGCGCCAATCATTCGGCAGATATCGGCTGTGCTGTGGGAGGCGGCCAGAAGCTGGCTGCCGGAAGGTACGTCCGTACCGAAATAGCAGGGATACAAAAAGGGAGGAGAACTAATCCGCACATGTACTTTGCCTGCGCCTGCCTGTTTGAGCAGACGAATCAGGTTGGAGATGGTGGTGCCCCGGACGATGGAATCGTCTACCAGTACGATATCCTTCCCTTTTACAGAGTCCGGGAGTACGCTTAATTTCAGCCGTACGCTGGATTCCCGTTCTTTCTGGGTGGGCTTTATAAAAGTTCTTCCTACGTAACTGTTCTTGTAAAAGGCGCGTCCGAAGGGCAGGCCCGCGGCTTCGGCGTAACCTTCTGCCGCGGTAATCCCGGAATCCGGCACTCCGGTGACAAGATCCGCATCTGCCGGATATGCCTTAGCCAGAGCAGCGCCTGCACGTTTTCTTGACTCATAGACGGAGACGCCGTCTATGACGCTGTCGAGCCTGGCAAAATAAATATATTCAAAAGCGCAGTGGGCGTGGGGGGCCTGATACATGTCCAGATTGGAGGAAAGTCCCCTCGGGGAAATGGTGACAATCTCGCCGGGGCGGATATCCCGTAAAAATTCAGCTCCGATGGCTGTCAGGGCACAGCTTTCCGAGGCAATGATATAGGAATCTTCCCGCTTTCCAAGACAAAGAGGCTTTAACCCCAGAGGGTCCCGCACGCCTATCAGTTTGCGGGGACTGGCAATGACCAGCCCGTAGGCTCCTTTCAGCCGGAAGGCAGTCTTTGCAATGGCTTCTTCAACAGACTGGGTATGTACTCTTGCTCTCGCGATTTCATAGGCAATGATTTCAGAATCGGTTGTGGTTTGGAAGATAGCTCCGGTACTTGCAAGTTCTTCCCGCAGCTCTTCCGTATTTACCAGATTCCCATTGTGGGCCAGGGCCAGAGTTCCCTTAATGTAGTTCAGTACGAGGGGCTGCGCATTGCTTATGGTGGCGGCGCCTGTGGTGGAATAGCGGACGTGGCCGATTCCCAGGTTCCCGTGGAGAGTATGAATCGTCGTTTCTTTAAACACTTCGCTGACCAGTCCCATGCCTTTGTGTACATTCATATTTCCTCTGGGTCCTTTGGTGTCGAATACTGCAATCCCGCAGGATTCCTGTCCCCGGTGCTGGAGGGAGGACAGTCCGTAATAGATAGAACTGGCGGCGTCTTCCCCATGGGGGTTATAGATGCCGAATACGCCGCATTCCTCGTGGATTCGTTCGTCCTGACTGGTAGTATACATAGGTAAAATCTCCTTTTTGTTTGGGATGGATGGATTCTTATGGAATTTACAATGAATACCATGCTTCACAGGGGCGGCATTGTAGTTTCCCGGAGAGAATCCGAACAAAAAAAGACGCTTCGGGTATCCCCAAAGCGCCATTGCTTATGTTCAGTAGTATACTCTTTTTTTCAAGAATGTCAATCACTTTAATTTTGGTTTGACAAAATAATCGGAAAGAGTCATAATACTGTTATGAAAAGCTGGCAAAGGAGTCAGAAGCCTAAGAGGGGGTTCTGTCTCTTTTTTTCTTTTCCTTACATAGGAAAGTGCTTCCTAATGTAATAAAAGAGAGGCGCAGCTATAGGCAGAACAAAAACGGAGGAAGGGATATGGCGGTAAAATATGTATTTGTTACCGGAGGAGTAGTCTCCGGTCTGGGAAAAGGAATAACGGCAGCGTCACTGGGAAGGCTTTTAAAAGCAAGGGGATATCAGGTTACCATGCAGAAATTTGACCCTTACATCAATGTGGACCCGGGGACAATGAACCCGATTCAGCATGGAGAAGTCTTTGTGACGGACGACGGTACGGAGACAGATTTGGATTTGGGACATTATGAACGGTTTATTGATGAATGTCTGGACAAAAATTCTAATGTTACGACGGGAAAGATTTACTGGTCGGTGCTTCAAAAAGAAAGGCGGGGAGACTACGGCGGCGGAACGGTTCAGGTAATTCCTCATATTACCAATGAGATTAAGAGCAGATTCTACCATGGTAAATCGCGGGATGAAGACCGGATTGCTATTATTGAGGTGGGAGGGACTGTGGGCGATATTGAGAGCCAGCCTTTTTTGGAGGCGATTCGTCAGTTTCAGCATGAGGTGGGGCATGAGAATGCGATTCTGATTCATGTTACTCTGATTCCTTATCTGAAAGCCAGCGGGGAGTTAAAGAGCAAGCCGACCCAGCAGAGCGTGAAGGAACTCCAGGCTATGGGATTATGGCCGGATATTCTAGTGTGCAGGAGCGAACGTATGATTCCCCAGGAGCTCCGCGCTAAGATTGCTCTGTTCTGCAATGTGCAGGAGGATCATGTGTTGCAGAATCTGGATGTGGAATATCTCTATGAGGCGCCTCTCGCTATGGAGAAAGAACAGCTTGCAAAGGTGGTATGCGAATCTCTGCATCTGACATGCCCGGAGCCGGACCTGACCGACTGGAAAGAGATGGTGCACCATTTAAAGAATCCGAAAACAGAGGTGGAGATTGCTATCGTGGGGAAATACATCCAGCTCCACGATGCTTATCTGAGCGTGGTGGAAGCATTGAAGCATGGAGGAATTGCGTCCAGGGCGAACGTGAAGATTCGTTGGGTTGATTCCGAAGAAATCCGGAGGGAAAATGTGGCGGAGCTCCTGAAGGGAACCGGAGGGATTCTGATTCCGGGAGGCTTTGGGACGAGAGGTACGGAAGGGAAGATTACCGCGATTTGGTATGCCAGAGAGAATCGGATTCCATTTCTTGGAATCTGCCTTGGAATGCAGATGGCGATTGTGGAATATGCCCGCCATGTGCTGGGATATGCAGATGCGAACAGTATTGAACTGGATTCGGATACCGGGCATCCTGTAATTGCTCTGATGCCGGAGCAGGACGGGGTGACGGATATCGGAGGAACTTTGCGGCTTGGGGCTTATCCATGTGTATTGAAAGCGGGAAGCCTTTCAGAGAAGCTGTACCAGACAAAAGAAATCAGCGAGCGCCACCGCCACAGGTACGAAGTGAATAACGAATACCGGAAAGAACTGGAGGAAAATGGAATGAGCCTGTCCGGTCTGTCTCCAGACGGCAGAATTGTCGAAATGCTGGAATTAAAGGAACATCCGTATTTTATAGGGACCCAGGCGCATCCGGAACTCAAATCAAGACCGAACCGGGCACATCCGCTGTTTAAGGGATTGGTGCGGGCGGCCGTGAACTATAGAAATGATTGCAATCCTTCCTGTTAAGGAGTATGATAAGGGCAGTACACCATTTTGCAGATACCCATACACTAAGCGCCCGCTATTTGCGCTATTGCTGCGTTGGCTTCAATTGGCGATGTCGCCGCATCGCTCCATTCAGTCGTCTTGCACTGATACAAATATCAGGCGCTTAGTATACGAGTATCTGCGAAACGGTGTACTGGATGCCTTATGTATCCGAAGAGGACATACAGGAGTTGGACGGGTCATAGGAGTAATTTAGGAAAGAAGGGATTAGGATGTATAATTTTGAGTATTTCACACCGACAAAGGTTGTGTTCGGCAGAGGAACGGAGTCAAAGGTCGGACAGCTTGTGGCTGAGCAGAACTGCAAGAAGGTATTAATCCATTATGGAAAGGGCAGCGTGATTCGTTCCGGACTGCTGGACAGAGTGAAGAAGTCTCTGGATGAATATCAGGTGGATTATATTGAACTGGGCGGCGCAGTTCCGAATCCGAGGCTTAGTCTGGTGTATGAGGGAATTGAGCTGTGCAGGAAAGAGGGTGTTGATTTTGTTCTGGCAGTGGGCGGCGGAAGCGCGATTGATTCCGGCAAGGCCATCGGTTACGGCGTGGCAAATGAAGGCGACGTGTGGGATTTTTACTGCAAGAAGCGTCAGGCAAAGGGATGTCTGCCCATTGGTGTAGTCCTTACCCTGTCTGCCACCGGAAGCGAGATGAGCAATTCCTCTGTGATTACAAGGGAAGAGGACTGGAACAAGCGTGGGTATAACTGCGATTATGGAAGACCGAAATTTGCGATTATGAATCCGGAGCTCACCATGACTCTGCCGGATTACCAGACTGCCTGCGGATGTACGGATATTATGATGCATACCATGGAGCGGTATTTTACCAACGGCGGCAATATGGAGATTACAGACAGCATAGCGGAGGCGCTTCTCAGAACGGTTCTTGCCAATGCTAAGATTCTGATGAAAGAGCCGGATAATTACGACGCAAGGGCAGAAGTGATGTGGGCGGGAAGCCTGGCCCACAACGGCCTCACCGGATGCGGCAACGACGGAGGAGACTTTGCTTCCCATGCGCTTGAGCACGAGATCGGCGGTATGTTCGACGTGGCTCATGGGGCGGGGCTTGCAGCAATCTGGGGAAGCTGGGCAAGATATGTGTATCAGGACTGCCTGCCGAGATTCAAGCGCTATGCCCTGAACGTTATGGGAGTAAAGGAAGAAGGAACGGATGAAGAAATCGCGCTGAAAGGAATTGAAGCCATGGAAGACTTCTACCGGGAGATTCGTATGCCGGTTACGATTCGGGAGCTTGGAATTGAGCCGACAGACGACCAGCTTAAGGAGATGGCTCACAAGTGCGCGGCAGCCTGCAATAATAAGAAGGGTTCTGCGAAGATTCTTAAGGAAGAAGATATGCTGGCAATCTATAGGATGGCGTTATAAAATACAGGAAAGAGGATAATGAGAATAGAATGGGCTGCGAGAGCAGTTTCATTCTATTTTTTGATAAAAGCAGTATTTCTTTTAAAGAATTCAGCTCTGACTTGAGGCGTTCATTCTCAGATTTTTTAGTCGGTCAAATTATCTGCAACTGAATTAATTGCATATTAAATTTCTTTATTGGTAAAACAAAAGAAATTTTTGACATAAAGTTACAGGAATTGACATATAACGGGCCCCGAGTAAGCGCAAATATTCCGCTATTTTTACATAAAATTGCATAAAATGTCTGAACATGATGGAATTTTAAAATCCGGTCGAAAAGTGGACGGTTTTTACGACGTTTATTTCTTGAAGAAAAATTTGGAGAAAATTATAATTGATTTTGCAGACTTTCAGTAAAGAATAGGAGGAATTGAAGAATGGGAGCAATCAGCGTGGCGATAGCCGATGACAATGAGAGAATCGTGGAACTGCTTGGCGACATTATCAGCAATGACAAGGAACTTAAGCTGGTGGGAAAGGCGAATAACGGAGAAGATATGTGCTCGATTATCCGGGAAAAAGAGCCGGATGTTGTCTTATTGGATCTGATTATGCCAAAGATGGATGGGCTTAGCGTGATGGACCAGATTAACAAAGACAAAAAATTATGCAAACATCCGAACTTTATTGTAGTGACGGCGGTAGGGCAGGACAGAATCACAGAGGATGCATTTAACAAAGGAGCGCATTACTATGTGATGAAGCCTTTTAAGAATGAAGTGATTCTGAATTATATCAAGAGTACCGTCAGAAAGAAATCCATAAGCGCATATTCCAAAGCCGAACATGGAGAGAGCCCGGAAAAGTTAGAAGAAGTGAGTTTGGAGACCAGGGTGACGGACATGATACATGAGATTGGGATTCCGGCTCATATCAAGGGTTACCATTATTTGAGGGACGCAATTATTATGGCGGTAGAGGATATGGATGTGCTGAACGCGGTGACGAAGGTGCTCTATCCGACTGTCGCAAAGAAGCATCAAACGACAGCAAGCAGGGTGGAACGAGCCATCCGTCATGCTATTGAAGTAGCCTGGAGCAGAGGGAAACTTGATACGCTGGACGATCTGTTCGGTTATACGGTGAGTAACGGGAAAGGGAAACCGACTAATTCCGAGTTCATAGCATTAATTGCCGATACCCTGCGGCTGGAGTATAAAAACAGGTAAATTAGATCAGAAAATTGGTAAATTGTTAAATATTTGATTAGAAAAACAGGATAAAGCTTTATTTTTTGATGAAAATACGGTACAATGAGAAAAGTATAAAGGAATGTTTATTCAAATGGAGGAAAGAAAGATGAAAAAGATACTTTTTGCGACTTCAGAGGCAGTACCGTTTATTAAGACCGGCGGGCTTGCAGACGTAGCGGGTTCACTGCCGAAGTATTTCGATAAGGAAAACTATGAAGTTCGCGTAATGCTTCCGAAATACATGTGTATCAAGGAGGAATGGCGCAGCAAACTGGAATATGTAACACACTTTTACATGGATTGGAATTGGAGATCAGAGTACGTAGGAGTTCTTAGACTGGAACACGAAGGAGTTACGTTCTATTTTATAGATAATGAAGGATACTTTAATGGATTTGCGCCATACGGAGAGATTTTCGGGGATGTTGAGAAGTTTGCATTTTTCTCGAAGGCGGTCTTAAGTACGCTGCCGCTGATTGATTACCGGCCGGACATTATTCACTGCCATGACTGGCAGACAGGACTGGTACCGGTATATCTGGACAATTTCCGTTACGGCAATGAATTTTTCCGGGGAATCAAGACGGTTATGACGATTCATAACTTGAAGTTTCAGGGAACATGGGATACGAAGAGGATTAAGGATATGACGGGGCTTCCGGAGTATTATTTTGTGCCGGACAAGCTTGAGGCATATAAGGACGCCAACTATTTGAAGGGCGGCATCGTTTACGCAGACCGGGTGACTACGGTAAGCAATACATATGCGGAGGAGATCAAGACGCCGTTCTACGGTGAGAAATTAGACGGCCTGATGAATGCGCGTTCTAACTGTCTGTCAGGTATTGTGAACGGTCTGGATTATACGGATTGGGACCCGGAGACAGATCCCCGGATTGAGAAGAATTTCTCAATTAAGAATTTCAGAAAAGAGAAGGTTAAGAATAAGGTTGCGCTGCAGAGAGAGTTAGGGCTTGCTGAGGACCCAAAGAGGATGATGATTGGTATTGTATCGCGTCTGACAGACCAGAAGGGCTTTGATTTGATTGCATACATTATGGATGAGCTGTGTCAGGATGAGGTTCAGATTGTAGCGTTAGGTACCGGCGCTGAGCAGTATGAGAATATGTTCCGTCATTTTGCGTGGAAATATCCGGATAAGGTATCGGCGAATATTTACTATTCCGATCCGATGTCCCATAAGATCTATGCAAGCTGCGACGCGTTCCTGATGCCGTCGCTGTTTGAGCCATGCGGACTGAGTCAGCTTATGAGCCTTCGTTATGGTACGCTTCCGATTGTACGTGAGACCGGAGGACTGAAGGATACCGTAGAGCCGTATAATGAGTATGAGAAGACGGGAACAGGCTTTAGCTTTACGAATTACAATGCCCACGAGATGCTGAATACGATTCGTTATGCAGAGCAGATTTATTATGATAAGAAGAGAGACTGGAACAAGATGGTTGAGAGGGCGATGGAAAAGGACTTCTCATGGAATAATTCTGCAAGACAGTACGAGGAATTGTACGACAGCCTTCTGGGATACTAGGAGCTATTCGTGGACGCCAGAGTAAGAGAGGCGGTTCGGTACCTGGGATATGGAGGCCATGCGGTAGATGAACAGACGCTTGCTTTGATTGAGGATTCATTCACTGAATTGGAAGAGGCAGTGGGAAAGCGTATCATCTACCGCATTTTTGACGTATCCTGGGAGGCGGGGCGTCTTCTAATCGGGAACATGGATATTGCAAGCCGGAATCTGTCTAAGAATCTTAGGGACTGTAAGGAGGCGATTCTTTTAGGGGCTACGCTTGGGATTGGCGCCGATATGCTGTTAAAAAGGTATTCGCTTACGGATATGTCCAGAGTAGTGGTACTGCAGGCGGCTGCGGCCGCGATGCTGGAAGAGTTTCTGGATCAGTGGCAGAGCAGGCTGCGGGTGGAATTTGAAAACAGCGGGCAATATCTCCGGCCAAGATTCAGTCCCGGCTACGGGGATTTTGATATCCGGCATCAGGACAGAATCCTGCGGATGCTGGATGCGGACAGGCGTATTGGCCTTACGATGACAGACAGTTATATGCTGACGCCCACAAAGTCGGTAACGGCTGTAATAGGAATCAGCAGAAAGAGGGAGGAATGTCCTTTGGAAGGCTGCGAGGTTTGCAATAAGAAAGACTGCATATATCGGAGGAATACTTAGATGATAACAGACAGACTGGGACAGGAGCTTCTCTTTTTTGACGGTGGCATGGGAACCCTCCTTCAGGAGCGGGGCCTAAAACCTGGAGAGCTTCCGGAAATCTGGAATATTGAACATACAGAAGAAGTATTTGACATTCACAGACAATATTTTGAGGCGGGCAGCGATATTGTGCTTGCCAATACGTTTGGAGCAAATGCGCTGAAATTCCACAGTGACGAGTATGAGCTGGAGGATATTGTGACGGCAGCCGTTGTCAGCGCTAAAGAGGGTGCGAATTTCGGCGTACATGACGGAAGAGAAGTGTATGTGGCTCTGGACGTAGGGCCTACGGGGAAGCTCTTAAAGCCCATGGGAGACCTGTCTTTTGAAGACGCTTACGCCGCCTTTGCGGAGACGATGCGTTACGGAGAAGAAGCCGGGGCAGATTTGATTCACATCGAGACGATGAGCGATACCTATGAGGTCAAGGCGGCAGTGCTGGCGGCAAAGGAGAATACGAAGCTTCCGGTCTTTGTGACCATGATTTTTGATGAGAAGGGGAAGCTTCTTACCGGCGGGGATGTGCCGGGAGCGGTCGCCATGTTAGAAGGTCTCCGGGTGGACGCGCTGGGCATGAACTGCGGCTTGGGACCGGAACAGATGATACCGGTTCTAAAGGAAGTCAGGAAGTACACTTCGCTTCCGGTCATTGTAAAGCCGAATGCCGGTCTTCCGAAACAGAAGGACGGGGTCACTTATTATGATGTGGAGCCGGAAAGCTTTGCAGGGACAATGAAGGAAATCGTGGAGCTTGGAGCCTGCGTGATTGGCGGATGCTGCGGGACTACGCCGGAACATATCCGGGCGATGACGTCTGCCTGCAGGGGAATGAAAGCAAGTTCCCCGGTGAAGAAGAAGGCTACCATTGTATCTTCCTACGGAAGGGCAGTGGAGCTTGGCGATAAGCCGGTGATTATCGGTGAGCGAATCAACCCGACGGGGAAGAAGAAGTTAAAGCAGGCGTTAAAAGATCATGATCTGGATTATATATTGAAAGAAGCCATTATTCAGCAGGATAACGGAGCCCATATACTGGATGTGAATGTGGGTCTGCCGGATATTGACGAGACGGCTGTGATGACAGAGGTCGTAAAGGAGATTCAGAGCGTTACCAGTCTTCCCCTGCAGATTGATACGGTAAATGGGGAAGCTATGGAAGCGGCTATGCGCATTTACAATGGGAAACCAATGATTAACTCGGTCAATGGAAAGCAGGAATCCATGAAACAGGTATTTCCTCTAATCCAGAAATACGGCGGCGTTGTGGTAGGGCTTACCATTGACGAGGACGGAATCCCGGATACTGCGAAGGGGAGGCTTCGGATTGCAGAGAAGATTATCGCAGAGGCTGCAAAGTATGGGATTGACAAGAAGGATATTGTCATAGACGTGCTTGCCATGACCATCAGTTCTGATGCGGACGGCGCTAAGACGACCCTGGAGGCGCTGAAGCTGGTTCGGGAGACCTGCGGCGTCAGAACGGTGCTGGGAGTGTCAAATATTTCCTTCGGTTTGCCTTTCCGGCCCGCGATTAATTCTCATTTTTATACCATGGCCCTGCAGAACGGTTTAAGCGCCGGGATTGTCAATCCTTCCTCGGAAGATATGACGCGGGCTTATGATTCTTTTTGCGCACTCATGGGATATGACGAGAATTTTGCACGTTATATTGAGAAGTACGGCAGCCGGACGGCGGAGGTGAAGACGGGAGGGGATACCTCCGGTATGACGTTGTCGGCGGCGATTGAAAAGGGGCTGAAGGAAGAGGCGCATCTGATTACAGCGCGGCTTGTGGAGAAGACGGAGCCTCTGGATATTATTAACCAGGAACTGATTCCCGCTCTTGACCGGGTGGGGAAGGGATTTGAGCAGGGTACTGTTTTTCTGCCGCAGCTTCTCATGAGCGCAGACGCCGCAAAGAATGCCTTTGCAGTAATTAAGGAACGATTTACGGGGGACGATATGCTTGAGGAGACCAGAGTGAAGGTCATTCTTGCCACAGTCAAAGGAGATATCCATGATATCGGGAAGAATATTGTGAAGGTGCTGCTTGAGAATTACAGTTTTGACGTCATTGATTTAGGGAAGGATGTACCGCCGGAACAGATTGTAGAGAAGGCGGTAGAAGAGGATGTGAAGCTGGTGGGCTTAAGCGCCCTGATGACTACAACGGTGGTCAGCATGGAAGAGACGATAAGACTGCTCAGAGAGAAGAAAGCGGATTGTAAAGTTATGGTAGGCGGCGCGGTCCTAAATCAGGAATATGCGGATATGATTGGGGCGGATTTCTATGGAAAGGACGCCATGCAGTCGGTCTACTATGCCCAGAAAGTGCTTGACAGGGAATAATTGCTGAAGTTTTGACAGGAAGTAAATCTGTCCTGAAGAGACGGATAGCAGACTGAGCGGTGTTTGATACGGAAATGTCCTCAAAATAAGCGGGGGATATGCGAAAAACATATTTATTATGAAGGAGGAACAAAGATGATTAGAGGTTTGGACACAGAGGTCAAGAGAATCAGAAGGAAGGTGTTCCGGGAGGTGGCGAAGCTGGGGTTCAAGGGTTCGCCGGAGACACTGAACAATGATATGGAGGAGATTCCATATATACTGGTAAATGAGGATTCTCCCAGATACAGGGAGAATGTTTATCGCTCCAGGTCTATTGTAAGAGAACGGCTGCGTCTGGCAATGGGTCTTTCCCTGCGGCCGGAGAACAAACACGTGCATCTGACAGCGGGAGTGGAGGCAAGCAATATTTCCGAAAAGTACTATGAGCCGCCGCTTATGCAGGTGATTCCTTCCGCATGCGAGGCATGTGAGGAAAAGGGGTATGAGGTCAGCGATATGTGTAAGGGCTGTCTGGCTCATCCTTGTATGGAGGTATGTCCGAAAGACGCGATTTCCTTTGTGAAAGGGAAGTCCTATATTGACCAGGAGAAATGTATCAAATGCGGAAAATGTAAATCGGCATGTCCCTATGACGCGATTGCCAAAAAGGAGCGTCCCTGCCAGATGGCCTGCGGCGTCAATGCAATTGTTTCGGACAATATGGGTAGGGCTTATATTGATAATCAGAAATGCGTATCCTGCGGTATGTGTATGGTTAACTGTCCCTTTGGGGCTATCTCGGATAAATCTCAGATCTTCCAGCTTGCCAGAGCTCTGACGGAGGGAGACGAGATTATTGCAGAACTGGCTCCGGCGTACGTGGGACAGTTCGGGGATAATATCACTCCAAGGAACTTAAAGGCTGCGCTGAAAGAACTCGGCTTCTCTGAGGTATATGAAGTGGCGCTGGGAGCGGATATCGGAGCGATTGCAGAGGCCCATCATTACGTGGAGAAGGTAACGACCGGCGAGCTGCCGTTTCTTCTGACTTCCTGCTGTCCGTCCTGGGCGATGCTGGCAAAGATTTACTTCCCGACGCTGGCAGACAAAGTTTCTCAGGAATTGACGCCTATGGTGGCTACCGCCCGTACCATTAAGAAAGAGCATCCCAATGCAAGAGTGGTATTTATCGGGCCATGTGCTGCAAAGAAGTTAGAGGCCATGAGAAGGACCGTAAGGAGCGACGTAGACTTTGTAGTTACATACGAAGAACTTCAGGCTATGTTCGACGCCAAGGGAATCAATCTGGAAGAGTATGAGGCGGAATCCTCCTTCCATGATGCGACCGGAGCTGGAAGAGGCTATGCGGTTGCCGGAGGCGTCGCAGAGGCGATTGAGAAGTGCGTCAATGAGTATTATCCGGATGTGGAGGTCCACATTGAACATGCGGAGGGCCTTGCAGAATGTAAGAAGACGCTGATGCTTGCCAAGTCGGGCCGGATGAACGGCTGTCTGATTGAGGGCATGGGATGCCCGGGCGGCTGCGTGGCGGGAGCCGGAACCAATATTCCGATTCCGAAGGCACAGAAGAAGATTAAAGACTTTATCAAGGCTTCCTCAAGGGCAATTCCGCCGAAGGAATTAGAGGAAATTGAATTGAAATAAGGTTATTTAGTTCACCTGTTTTTTGGCGGACGCGGATTGAATCAGGAGCATGTACATTAAAAGCACTCCTGAATGGTCTGCTTAGAGACATGCTCCTGATTCAATCCGCTGTTTACCAGTTATCAAGTGAACTGTAATGGAATAAGAGATAACCGCTAGAACAATGGATTGTTCTGGCGGTTATTTTTTTGGGAGAGCATATTCTATTTATGAAAGAAATGCATATTTTTTATTGGCAGTGGGACTTGCATGGATATAGATATTATCTATATATTCGGCCATATATTAAAATGCTCTATTCGACAAAGACAGTAATCAGTATTAAAATTACTATAGTTTGAACGATTTATATTATTTATTTCGGTTGAGGGCGGAGAGATTGGGTACAGATACACGGGAGCCGATTGTTGAGATGCGGCATGTTAAGAAAGCGTTTGGTTATATTCAGGCTTTGGAAGATATGAATTTTTCTGCATATCCAGGGGAGGTAACTGCGATTGTGGGGGATAACGGTTCTGGGAAAAGCACGCTGATTAAGATATTGACAGGCTGTCTTAAACCAGATGCAGGTGAAGTCTGGATAAAAGGAAAGTGTTTTTCTTCCCTTACGGTAAAACAGTCTATGAATGAGGGAGTGACTGCGGTTTATCAGGATCTGGCATTGGATAACTGCAAGGATTGCGCAGGAAATATATTTTTAGGGCGGGAGCTTTTGAAGTTTGGAATCTTTCTTGACCATGGAAGAATGCGAAGAAAGACGGAAGAACTGCTGGAGAACTTACATATTTCCATTCCTGATATTACGCAGCCGGTGGAGAGAATGTCGGGGGGACAGAGACAGGCTCTGGCAATTGCAAGGGCTGTCGATACCGGAGGAGATATCTTGATTTTTGATGAACCTACCTCAGCGATGGGAATCAAAGAAACCTCCCGGATTATGAAATTATTTGCCGGATTGAAAGAAGCGGGAAAGACTATTATTTTAATCAGCCACAATCTATTTCAGGTATTTGATATCTCGGATAGAATCTGCGTGGTTCATAACGGCAGATTTGTGGATTCGTTCATGACTAAGGACAGTTCGCCGCAGGAACTGCACAAACTGATTGTGGAGAAAGAAGAGGAGTTAAGCGATGAAAAAGCAGCTTGGTAAATATTCCCAGCAGATATTCCTCTTTGCCGCTATGGTGATTGTCTGTATTCTTCTGACGATAAGAAGCGAGTATTTTTTTACCTGGAAGAATATAAGAAATATTTTAGAGGCGGTGAGCTACCGGCTGATTCTGGCTATCGGCATGACTTTCGTGATAGCGTCGGGAGTTATGGATTTGTCGGCGGGCTCTATCGTGTCGCTGTGCGGTGTGATTATGGCGTTAGCGCTCCATGGGGGGATGCCGGTACCGGCGGCTGTGGCGGCCGGGGTTCTGTTAGGAATAGCGCTTGGCGCGGTAAACGGACTTCTGATTCATTATACGGGTATTAATTTTTTCATCCTGACGCTGGCGGTCAGCGGTATGCTGAGAGGGATTTCCCTGATGATTACGGATGGAAAGCCGATTACGAAGTTCGGACAGGATTTTATTTATCTGGGGATTGGAAGGATTGGAGAAATACAATTGTCTGTTTTGTTTGCGGCATGTTTTGTGCTGGTATCCGTTCCGTTGATGTTTCATATGAAATGGGGCGGTTATGTGCTTTCGCTTGGAGGGAACAGAGAAGCCCTGGTTAAATCCGGAATCCGGGCGGGTTTTTACCGGGTGACGGTTCACGCGCTGCTGGGAGCGGCTGCTGCGGTAGTAGCGGTTATTATAACGGCAAGACTTAATTCAGCGGAGCCCAATGCCGGAATGAATATGGAATTAGATGCAATTACGGCTGTGGTAATGGGAGGCACTTCCATCAAAGGAGGGAAGGCCAGTATTGCAGGAACGGCGCTGGCAGTGCTGATTCTTGGCGTGATACGAAACGGGCTGACGCTAATGAGCGTGTCCTCGGATTATCAGCAGTGGATTACAGGATTTTTGCTTCTGGTATCCGTATTAATTTCAGAAATTAAAGTCTATAAAATTAAGGCTTTAATAAAATAAAATCCGTCTGTGCGGATGGGAGCTGCCTGCCCGAAATAGCGCACAGACGAAAAATTAAAGGAGGAGTAACATTATGAAAAAACGAATTTTGTCTGTTTTACTGGCGGTTAGCTGTATGGCAATGGTGATGGCTGGCTGTGGCGGCAAAGAGGATGCGCCGGAGGCGGAGACGGCCGGGAAGGAAGAAACTGCCGAAGAAGCAACTGCCGGAGAAGATGAGACAGACGCGCAGGAAGAAGAGAGCGGGGCGGCGGCTATGATTGCCGGCGTGGAAGAGCAGATGAATCAGGCCCTTGGCGAATTGCCGGAGACTGGAAAGGGTGAAAAGATTGGGATTCTTATCAGCTCAACTTCAAATGAGTTCTGGGGAACTATGAAGACTCGTTATGAGGAAGCGGCAGAGGAACTTGGAATTGAGGTAGAAGTATTTGAAGCTTCTGCAGAGGATGATACACAGGGGCAGTTGGATGCGCTGAACACCATGATTCCCATGGGATTTGACGCGATTATTCTATCACCGATAGACGGGACGAATCTGATTCCTGGAATTGTTGCGGCAAATGAAGAAGGGATTCCGGTTATTAATCTGGGACCGGGCGTGGATATGGACGCGCTGGCGGATGCAAACGGACATTTGGACGGGAAGATTACCGTTAACTTTGAGGAGCAGGGAAGTACCGTTGCAAATGATATGATTTCCCGTATGCCGGACGGCGGAAAAGTTGCAATTCTGGCAGGATTAGAAGGCGCAGGACAGAGCGTGGGAAGAACAAACGGAGCAACGAAAGTATTTGAGGAAACCGAAGGGATAGAGCTTGCAGCGACGCAGGCCTGCGACTGGGATACGGAGAAGGCGTACGAGGCGACAAAGGATATTCTGACGGCACATCCGGAATTAAAAGGAATTTTTGCATGTAATGATAATATGGCGCTGGCGGCCGTACGCGCGCTGCAGGAAATGGAGAATAAGGACGTTATGGTATATGGCGTAGATTATACTTCTGACGCAAAGGCTGCTATTGAGGAAGGAACTTTGATGGGAAGTATGACGTACTCCAGCTCTGTTTATACAAAAGCAGCAGAAGAAATGGCAATGTTGATTGTACAGGGAAAGACCTTTGAGGAGCCGGTTTATCTTCCGCTTACTCTTGTAAATCAGGATAACGTATCAGACTTTGAAGGCTGGAAATAAATCGTGGAACATTTGATAGAGACAGCTTTGCTGACCCATGGATTAAAGTCCGTTACCAATGAAGAGATTCGGAGTCTGTGGGGAGATAAGAAAGAGAACATTGTCTGGATTGCCAGGGGAGAAATTGTCATTGGCAATATAGAGCGATATCTGGATTTCCGCACAGAGGCAGACCGATTGTTTCGGATTGACTGTAATACATTAAGTCAGGCTTTGAGGGAAGGGGTTTCCGGAGCTTTGACGGCTTCCGGGACGATGGCGGTCTGTGAGCGATACAAAATCCCCCTTGCCGTAACCTGCGGCATGGGTGGAATCGGGGACATTAAAGGAGAGGAGCTGTGTCCGGACCTTCCGGCGTTAGCGGAGATTCCGACAGCTTTGATTTCGGCAGGTCCTAAGGATATGCTGGACAGGCAGAGTACGATCACGTGGCTTACGGAGCATGGAGTGACGGTTTTGGGAGCCTGCCGCGACTATTGTACAGGGTATATTTTTACAGGTGAAAAGGTGAGGCTTCAAGGTGTGTATGAAAAAGCTTGTCAGGCGCCGCTTCTGATTATCAATGAAATTCCTGACGAGGAGAGGATTGCGGATCAGACGATACTGGAGGATGCAATCCGGGAAGGAAAGAGAGCGGAGCGGGAGGGAAACTATTATCATCCCGCGGTCAATGGCAGAATTGATGAACTGACGGAAGGATATTCGTCAAGGATTCAGTTGAAGGCGCTTCTTGCAAACGCACTTCTTGCGGAGAAAATGTGATATAAAATAAGCTGGCAGGAGCTGTTGAGAAATACCTGGCTGCCTGCAATATATGCTGTACTAGAGCGTGTCCCCCAATTCATTCCAGCAATATGCAGCCCCACTTTACCCCAGATTTTACGCTGAATTTGGTTAATGTAGCCCACTACACCTCCCAAATCCAGCGTAAAATCTGATGCAAATTGGGACAACATCTTGCAG